>JAEUAF010000571.1 GCA_019695485.1 Sorangium sp. | reverse complement strand
CCTTATGCGGCGCCAGCGCCCGCGGTGAGTCAGCCCTACGCTGCTGCGGCCGCGCTCGCCGCGCCGCGAAATGCGCCGTTCCCCGTGCAGGCGGCGCGGCCCGCTGAATTCGAAATGCCTCCGCGCTCAGGGGCACCGGTCGCGCTACAGCTCGACGATGAGTTCGCGTTTCGGCCGAAGCGGCGGCGCATGGCATGGCTAGTCGGCGCCGTCGTTCTCGCTGGCGGAGGCGCAGCTGCGTTCGTGGCCCTGAATGGCGCGGGCGGCACGCCCACGGTCACCGCGGCAGCGCCACCGCCGGTAGCTCTACCTTCAGCGGCCCCGCCCTCGACGGCCCCGCCAACGACGCCCGCGACCGCTGAGAACGCGAGCCCTAGTGCCTCCGCAGCGCACGACACGCCACCCGCGCCCACGCCTGGCAAGGAACGCGCGGTGGCGACGAAGGCCGCGCGTCGCGACGAGGCCTCTCCTCGCCCCGCGAGCGCGCGCAAAGGCGAAGCGGCAACGAGCGACGGCGAGTCGCAGGATAGCCCCGCCGAGAAGCCCGAAAGAGAGCCCATCACCGCGCCGGGCGGCGAGTCCGCGCTCGCCCAAGCGATTCGCGGTGACGACGCGCCAAAGCCTGCTCCGGCGGCAGCGGCGGCGAGCGATGCCCCCGAGTTCAATCGCGAGGCCGCATCTCAGGCGCTTGGCGACGCTGCGCTTCGCGCGAGCGGCTGTCGCGCGCTTGGCGGCCCCACAGGTTCGGGGCAAGCCACTGTGACGTTTTCCCCGAGCGGCAAGGTCAGCGCAGCCAACGTCGGCGGGGACTTCGCGGGTTCGAGCGTGGGGGCCTGTATCGCGAAGCTGTTCCGGGCGGTGGCAGTGCCCGCGTTCTCGGGCGACCCGGTCACGGTCAGCAAGCGCTTCAACGTCGAATGAAGCGCGCTGCTCTGTTGGCCGCGTGTGCAATCGCGGGCGGCTGCGGCGGCAGCCAAGACGGTGCCTCGGTCATCCCTCAGATGACGCTCCCGAAGGGCGAAGCGGCGCTCGACTTCTCCGTGCGTCACCAGCACATCTCCGGCTTCGGAGCATCGAGTGCGTGGACGCTCCCTGCGGCGAGCGACGATCTCGCCGACCAGTTCTTTTCAATGGATCGCGGCATCGGACTATCGCTGCTGCGCATCCGCATCACACCGGACGGGGGAACGGACGAGTTCGTGACCGCCCAGAAGGCCGTGGCGCGCGGCGCTTCAGTCTGGGCCGCACCTTGGTCCCCACCCGGCGACTGGAAGACCGGCACCAACGCCCAGAACCCCCTGTGGGGCGGACACTTGCTGCCAGAACACTACGCCGATTGGGCCGCGAAGCTCGCGGCGTTCGTCGCTGATCTCGAGTCGCGTGGCGTCCCCCTGCTGTACCTCTCGGCGCAGAACGAACCCAACTGGACCGATAAGTGGGAAACCTGCGTGTGGAGCGCCGCCGACCTCACCACGTTCGTGCGAGACCACCTTGGGCCCGCACTGGCGCAAGCCTCTCTCTCCACGCCAATTCTCGCACCGGAAACCAACGATTGGAATTCGCTGCGAACGTTCGGAGACCAGCTCCTCCACGACCCGGTCGCGCTACCTTACATCGGCCCCATTGCAACCCACGCCTATGGGGGACAGCCGTTCGCATACGCGGCGCCAGGCACGAGCGACAAGGAACTCTGGGAGACCGAAGTCAGCGACAACAACCCGGCGGATCCGGGCATCGACGCCGCGTTACGCGTGGCCGGCATGATCCACGACCACCTGACCATCGCGTCGGTCAGCGCATGGCACTACTGGTGGCTGGTTTCTAGCACGCCGTCGCCTCAAACGAATTCCGCCCTCACCCGCGACGGCGAGCTAACGCAAACCGCGTACGCGCTCGGCAATTTCAGCCGCTTCGTGCGTCCCGGCTTCGTGCGGGTGGAGGCGACGCCGGCACCCCAAAGCGGCGTCAAGCTCAGCGCCTTCATCGACCCCGCGACTCAGCACATCGCGATCGTGGCCGTGAACGCGAGCACTACGGACGAGCCTCTGACGTTGAGACTGAGTGGCAGCGACGTCACGACACTCACACCTTGGGTCACGTCCGCTTCACTGTCCTTGATTGCACAAGACCCGATTGAGCAGACTGACGCGGCGTTCACGCTAACGCTCGCGGCGCGTAGCGTCACCACCTTCGTCGACAGCGCGCCCTAGTCGTGAGTCGTGCGCGCCCGCGCTGAAGTCACGCGGGCGGCGCGCAACGGGGCTCACTTCTCGAAGCGAATGTCGTCGAGATAGATGTTGAAGTTGCGTGGCACAGGGGACCACGTCGAAAGCACGAACTCCCAGGCGGTCTTCGGATCGAACTCTGCTTTCTTCATGTCGCCGAGTGGGACCCGAAGCTCGTGCCACTGCCCGTCGATCAAGTTTTCCTTGGTGTACTTCACGAGCGAGGCATCACGACTTTGGCCCTTCGCAGGGTTGCTCGAGCATTTGATCGAAACGCCGAGCGAGCCGGGATCCGGCGCTTCATCGGCGGACTTAGCATCGATCCTGATGTGAAAACTCAGCAGCTGGAAGCCGGAGATGTCGGTCCCGGCATTCTGCGGCCACCAACCGAACCAGTTCCAGCCGCCGCCAATCCAACCGGGTCCCTCGCCGTGAAACTTCAACCCCACGGAGTTGTTGAAGCCGACCCCTGGCGCAGGCCCCAAGGTCGCTTGGCAGCCCGGCTTCTTGTCGCAATCCTGCCAGCCTTTGGCGGCGGCGCCGTGCTCGTCGCCGTCCCAAATGTTGCCGTCCTCCGCGCCGACAGCAGCGTTCGCGGCGGGGCTCGGACTGACAGGCGCTGGCGGAGCTTCGGGCGCGGCAGCCCCGGGCGGCGGCGGCGTCAGGCAGGCTGGCAGCAAGAGGGAGAGCAGCGCGCCAGCAGACAGCGCACGAATGACGGCCAAGTCAGGCATCTCGAGAGCTCCTCGGGCGGGCCAACGCGGGCACGCCCAACATGGGATGGACGAGGCGATTAGCATCATTCATGCGCCAACTGAAGCTCGCTGAGCGTGAGTTCGCGATCATGTGTGGGCACTCGACTCGAGCACAAATTCATGAGCTCAATTGTGTGTCTCGCGCAACGTGCTTCCGTGGAACGAACCTCCGTCTGCAGCGGTAAAACGGGCTTACCGGCGATATCCTAACAAAGTTTCGAAATCACTTGACTCGCCCGCGAAATTCGACTGAATGACGTGCCGCGGAGTGTCTCAAGGCAGCACGCGCCAATCAACGTGAGTACGCCTACTCCCACCTCGGACCGTCTCGGTTACCCTCGGACGCCGCCCACGAATAGCCAGGAAGAAGGAGCGCTCAGACCGCCGATGTCGACCCCTGCGGAGTGTGTGCAGCGCGAATGTCGAAGTTCGTCGCGAGACAGCAGGTTGAGCGATCGTACTGGTGAACGATCGTCCCGCACGGCGGGCGGCTTGCTTCTGCGCACCAGTCTGGCGTGCGCATTGACGGCACTGTTCCCGAGCCGCGCCCTCGCCGTGGATCCCGTGCCCGCACCTGCGGCC
>JAEUAF010000474.1 GCA_019695485.1 Sorangium sp. | reverse complement strand
GTGTGACACCCGGCTTCGGGTGAGGGCGAGTTCTGCACGAGGTCGGCGAGCTCCTGATCCTCCACCAGATCGCTCAGGCCGTCCGAACAAAGCAGGAAGACATCGCCGATTTCGAGGCGCTGTGGGGCGACGAGCTCGGGCTCGACCTCCGCCGCAATACCGAGCGCGCGGGTGATGCGGTTGGCGTCCGGATGATCCTTCGCGGCCTCGGGCGAGATGGCGTGCGCTGCCAGCAACGCCTCGACTACGGAGTGATCGCGCGTCAGCCGCTCAGCGCTCCGCCCGCGCAGGCGATACGCGCGCGAGTCGCCCACGTAGGCGAGTCGCACTTCTTGGCCGGCGAGTGCGATGAGCACGGCCGTCGATCCGGGGCGCGAGTCCATCGGCGCCTCACCGCCCAGGGCGTAGACCTCCGCGTGCGCGCGTTCGATGGCCGAAGCCAGCAGACGGTCGAGATGACGCTCGGGTCCGCGAACCGTTTCGACGATGCGCTGCACCGCCGCGCGACTCGCGACTTCTCCCGAGTCGTGGCCGCCCATGCCGTCGCACACGACGGCCGCGATGCCGAAGGGCGCTTCGGTGATGGCGAGGGCGTCCTCATTGGTCTGCTTTTCCGGATCGCGACCCGGATCGCTCAAGGTCGCACAGTCGACGACCACCCCCTCCGCCGAGCGCAGCACGATGACCTCGCTTTACTGCAGCTTGACGCTCAGCTCGACGGGTCCGAGCCGCAGCATCGAGCCTGTCGGCACGGGGGACCAGACGGCTGGCGTGAGGCGCACGTTGTTCACGAGCGTGCCGTTATTGCTGTTTTCGTCGCGGATGAGAAGCTGGCCATTTTCGAACTTGAGCGTGGCGTGAACCCCCGAAACGCGGGGCTCGTTGAACACGATGCCGCATTGATTCGCGTCGCGTCCGGCCTTCAGCTCTTGGCCGTTCAGGATTGTGTAAATGCCCGAGGCACCTTGCAGCACTGCGCAGGCCGCGGGCCCGGCCGGCGCTTGTGGGGGAGAGTAAGGCGGAGCGGGAGCGCCGCCATACATGCCGGCGGGGGGCGAGTAGCCTGGGGCGCCAGCATACGGCGGCCCTGGGCTATAGGGCGAGGGTGCCCCTGCCATCACCGGCGACAACGGCGCAGGGCCGCCACCACCGCCGCGCTTCTTGCCGCCGCTCTTTAAAACCACGACCACCAGCAGCGCGACCACGACCACTCCCAGCAGACTCCCGAGAATGAGCAGCAAGGGCAAGGGCGCCGTGGTGCCTTTGAGCGTCACGATTGAGTCGGCCGTGACGCCGCTCGTGCGGTGGGCGCGGTTGTCGTAAACGATCAAGCGCACCACGGCCTGGTCCCCTGAGCCGTGCAAGATCTTGTCTTTGTCGGGGGCTTCGAAGGTCACGAAGGTGTCGCTCGCTTCGACGGCCGTGCCCTTCATGCCCATCGCGATCAGCTGCTGCTGCGTGCGTTTGGCCTTGTCGATGTCCGCGCCAGCGAGCGCGGTCGGCAGCTGCTGTCCGGCGGGTAGGAAGTAGACCTCGGCGCGGCTCTTGTCGCCGCCCCAACAAAAATCGCCGTACACCTTGAAGCTACCGGCGGGATACACGCCCGCCTGGCGCTTGGCCATGTCGGCTGTGTATTCGACATTGACGTCGAGCGGCCAAGTCGTCGGATCGATGCCAATCGGCACGTCTTTGAAGCTGTTGTCGCCGAGGATCGGCGGGTTCACGTTGTTGAACACCAGCTTGAAGCTCTGCGTGACCGACGGCGCCACGCACGACACGCGCCATTTCACCACGAACATCTTGGAGAAGCGCTGGCGCACCGCGTTCACGATTTGCGGCGCGCGCGAGCCTCCACCGCGCTGCACGACCGTGAAGAAGCCGCCGAGCTCGGTGTTGGCGAGGTTCTGCATGAACTCGCGGCTATTCAGCTGAAATTCCTGCAGCGTTTGCGGAGGGAAGAACACGCTGATGATCGGCACCGGCGTCTTCGGGAGCGCCGTGTTGTCCTCCGGGAAGCGGCCGTTCGAGAGGTACTGCTGGAGTTGCAGCGCGCCGGGGCCGGTGGTCGAAGGATCGGTCCCGCCGAAGCCGCTCGACAGCACGACCATGGCTTGGTGAAGTGGGATCTTTACGTCTTCGCCGACGTTGCCGAGCGCGCTGAAGCCATCCGTCGCCGCCGTCTTGATCAGCGTCAAGAGCGAGCGATTGCGGCCTTCGGAGCCAAACGGCTCGGTCACGCTCTGCACGAAGGTGATGGCGCGAGCGCGCTGCGCGGCCGGCACCCATTTCGAATCCTTCACGACCTGGCGATCGTTGAAGAACGTGACGTTGACGACGTCGTTCGGGCCCATACTGGTGATGAATTGCTGGGCGATCTGCTTGGCGTCGTCGAAGCCCTTGCCCATGCGACTATCGGCGTCGACCAGCAACAGCCAGGCCGTGCCAACGCCGGGTTGTTGCTGGCTCTCGCCCCACTGAGAGTGCGACAGGTATTTCGCAGGGACGTCGCTGCCGTCGACGCCCACGGTGAAGATCGCGGCCTGCGCGGGGAACGGAAACGGCGTGTAGAGCGCCAGCGGCCGCTCGAGCGCCTGGCTCATGCAGTCGAGCTCTGCGTTGCCCTTCAAGGCGCTGCAGGGCGCCACGGCGTCGCTCACGCGCTTGGCCTGCGTGACATCCACGACGGTGGTCAGGATCGGGTTGCCGTTTTCCTGCGCGGCGCGCGGGTCGATGCGCAGGATGCGCGCCGACGGCGCGGCCGAGGCCACGCTCGAGATCAACAGAATCAGGGCGGAGAAGGCCGCGATGAGGGCCCCGTGCCCGCGCTCTACGAGCGAGCAAACTGACGATTTTTGCATGGCGATAGTCACCTCGATCGATCGGCGCGGAGTGGCGCCTTCACACCAGCTTGATGATGGTCGCGAAGCCTCCGAACCGAACCACGTCACCGTCTTTAATCTCGTGTTTGCGGCCACGCTCGAGCAGCTGTTCGCGCACGAACGTGCCGTTGGTGCTGCCCGTGTCTTCAACCTTGAGCCGCGCTGGGCGCGCCGAAGCGTGGAGAATCGCGTGGCGTGAAGAAGTCGTGGGGTTATCGATCTCGATGTCGAGACCCGGAGCGGCGCCACGCCGACCCACCACGTTCACACCCTGATAGATGGGCCAAAACGCGCCGAGCTCGTTGCCGTCGTAGCTCACCAGAAAGCCCGCGAGCTGACGCAACGCGCCTTGCTCCACTTGCTCCGGATCCCTGCCCAGAGTCGGCGGCGGTGGTCGCGAGGAGCCCGCGCGCGCGGGCTGCTGCTGTTGGGGTGGTGCTGCCTGCGCCGGCGGCATTCCCGCACCAGAGGGGGCGTTCCAGCCAGCGCGAGCCGGATCCATGTCTTCGCGATTTGGCGGCGCCGTCGGCGCGTACGCCGCGGGGTCATGCGCGGGCTGCGGATACGGCGCTTGCTGAATGACGGGCGCCTGCTGCTGCGGATAGGCGGGTTGAGGCGGCGGACCATACGCGGGCGCTTGCGGCGTGCCGTACTGCTGCTGCGGGGGAGGTGCGTACGGTTGTGCCTGGGGTGGCGGTGGCTCAAAGCCAGACGGATGCTGCATCGGCGGTGGCGCGTAAGCCGCTGGGGGCGGGCCGAACCCCGGCGGGGGTTGCTGCTGTGGCCCCACCGTCGCCCCATACGGATTCAGGCCGTCGGGCGAGCCGAAGCGAAAGCGCTCATCCGCATTGGGATTGCCATAGCCGGCGTTGCCCGGCGGCGGATAGCCGGGCGGCGGTTGTTGCGGCGGGGCTGCAGCCGGCGCAGGTCCATAACCCGGAGGCCCCCACGCGCCGGGCGCAGGGGCCGGCGGTGGCGCCGTCGGCGCAGGCGCCGCTGCACCCGGCGATGCCGCCGGCAACGGAGCCCCGCAAGAGAGGCAGAACTTGCTCGTGGGCTGATTAGCGGCGGCGCACCTGGCGCACTGAATCATCGAAATCGCTCCCGCGACGAGCATCGCCGCTCTTTTGACCGGGAGCAAGCTCGGCCGCTATGGAATTTCCGCGGCCCGCCGGCGGATTGGGCGGGCCAGGCTCTGGATGTCGGGGTTTATGCCCCGAATGCCGAGCGAAGCCCCCGCTCAGCGGTCTTTTTCGTCTTGAACGCGGGCGGCCTTACCGGACAGGTCGCGTAGGTAGAAGAGGCGGGCACGGCGGACTACGCCGCGCGACACGATCTCAATCTGCTCGAGACGCGGGGAATGCATCATGAACATGCGCTCGACCCCCACGTTGAAGCTGATTTTTCGCACCGTGAAGGTGGAGCGCAGGCCCGACCGGTGGCGTTTGATCACCACCCCGCGGAAAACCTGGACGCGCTCTTTGTCGCCTTCCACGATCTTATAGTGGACGGCGACAGTGTCGCCGACGCGAAACTCCGGCAAATCTTTGCGGAGACCTGGGGACTCGAAGGCTTCGATCTTGGAAAGCGTGGCCATAGCAGTGGGGGCCCGTCTTAACGGGCGGCGCATTATGCACCCCGGTCGCTCCCCGTCAAGAGACGTGGTTCACGCCCTTGACGGGGCCCGCCCCAGAGGCTAATCCGCGGAGCCCAAACTGACAGAAGCACCGCGTCCGGCTCCAGTGAGTCGACTCGGGCAACGACGAGGACTCCCACCATGAATCAGCACCCGGGCGTGATCGGGCGCAAGCTCGGAATGACGCAGGTCTTCAGCGACGACGGCTCCGTCATCGCCTGCACGGTCGTCGAATCGAAACCGTTTGTCGTCGGCAAGCGGACCGCCGACAAAGACGGCTACAGCGCGCTCATCTTGGGCGTTGAAGAGCGCGCCGAGCGCCACGTGAACAAGCCGCTCGGTGGCTTGTACAAGAAGACCAGCGTGTCTCCGAAAGGCACCCTGCGCGAACTTCGTTGTAGCCCCGAGTTCGCCGCGGGCTTCGAGGTCGGGCAAGAGGTCAAGCTCGAGCAGATCTTCGAGGAAGGCCAGCTCGTCGACGTGCAGGGCGTGTCGCGCGGACGCGGCTTCCAAGGCGTCGTGCGTCGCTACAACTTCGCCGGCAACGTGCAGACGCACGGCACGCACGAGTACCGCCGTCACGGCGGCTCGATCGGCACGCGCATGACGCCGGGTCGTGTGAAGCCCGGTCAGAAGATGCCGGGCCAACACGGCAACGTGACATTCAGTGTCTTAAACCAGAGGGTCGTGAAGATCGTTCCGGATCAGAACCTGTTGCTCATTCGCGGCGGCGTTCCCGGCGCGCGTGACACGCTGGTCGTCGTGCGTGGCGCTGTGCGACGCGCGGGCGGCAAGGCGAAGCCGAAGAAGTGACCGAACGCGGGGAGCTCTTCGGCCCCGCGTTTGGACCTTGGCTCGAGTCGCGAATCCTCGAGGATTCGTCCGAGCTTTTGGTCGTCGACAAACCGAGCGGCATCCCCACGCACGGCGGGGATGCCGAACTCGCGAGCGACGTGGTCAGTCGCTTGTCTGCGTTCCTGCGCGCGCGCGCCGAGGATGCGACGCTGTTCGTGCACCAGCGCCTCGATCAGGGCACGAGCGGCGTGCTCTCCTTCGTGCGAAGTCGCGAGCTGTCGCCGCGCGTGCAGGGTGACTTCGAAGCAGGCGCTGCGAAGAAGCGCTATGTGGCTGCGGTCTCGGTCGCGCCCGGATCGGCGCTGGCAAAGCGCGACGAACTCTTGCTCACCCATCGCATCGACGGCGACGTCAAGCAGCGGCGCGTCGTGGGTGAGGGCGGCAAGCTCTGCCGCGCAACCTGCCGCGTGCTCACGCGGAGTCACGAGCGTGCCCTGGTCGAGCTCCACCCCGAGACCGGGCGCACACATCAGCTGCGCGTGCAGCTGCAAGCGATTGGCGCGCCGATCGCAGGTGACGTCACTTATGGCGGCGCGCGGGCCGCGCGCCTAATGCTGCATGCTGCGAGCCTCGAGCTGCCCAGCGTGGCTCGGCGCTACCAGGCACCCGTGCCGCCGTCGTTTGCGCGCTGGGTGGCGGGCGCCGAACTCGAGCTAGGCTCGCCAGCAGAGCTCGAACAGAAACTGCGGGACGCCGCCTCGCGCCGCTATCCGCTGCTCGGGCAGACTTCGGTGCTGCGCTGGGTGAACGCGGCCGGCGACGAGCTGCCAGGCGTGGAAGTCGACCTCTACGCGGGATTCGCGAGCCTGTCATTGTCGAGCGACGAGAGCCTCGCGCGCGGTGACGAGCTCGCCCAGGCACTACTGCGGGCGGGCGCGAAGGGCGTGTACACGAAGCGCCGCGCGCGTACGGACTTGCGACACGCCGACCACGCGGAGCTCGCTCCCAAGGAGCCGCTCTGTGGCGTCGCGGCGCCCCTACCGCACGTGGTGCACGAAGGGCCGCTCGCGATCGAGGTCGAGCTTTGGGACGGGCTCTCGACAGGGTTGTTCGTCGATCAGCGCGACAACCGCAGGCGCGTGTCCGAGCTCGCTTCCGGCAAGCGAGTCCTGAATCTATTTTCCTATACCTGCTCGTTCAGCGTGGCGGCAGCGCTCGGCGGCGCAGCCGAAGTCACGAGCGTCGATTTGTCGCGGCGCGCTCTGCGTCGCGGCGAGCACAACTTTCGTCTGAACGCGCTCGACCCGAGTCTGCACGGGTTCGTGTGTGAAGACGCGGTTCGGTTCCTCGAACGGGCGTCGACTCGCGGCCAGCGCTTCGACCTCGTGATTCTCGACCCACCGAGTTTTTCGACGGCCGGCAAGGGCAAAGTGCTGCGCGTGTCGCGCGATTACCCGCGCCTGGTTCGGCTCGTGCTCGAGGTCTTGGCTGACGGCGGTCAATTGCTCGCTGTCACCAATCATCGCGGCACGAGTGAGAAGGCGCTGCGCAGAATGTTGCTCGCGGAAGCCGAGGCGCTCGGGAAACGCGTGTTGCAGGCCAAGCTGATGCAAAGTGGGCTCGACTGCCCGCCCAGCCTCGACGGCCCAGCGCCCAGCAAATCCGCCTTGCTGACCCTCACGAGGCCCGAGTCGAAGCCGCCTCCGCGGCACGCGAAGCGGTAACCCGCGAGGGTAGGGCGCGCGCCGCATTCCTGGGGGTAGTTTCGTTATTCCGAGCGAACGCTGCACTTCGGCACGCTCGCAACATTGAGTGTGTCGATGTGAGACTCCGCGTGCGGGCAAGAAGTAGACGTGCTAACCAGTTTAGGCGCGTGGCGCTTGCGCGGACAATATCGGGTGGTGTGTGCCTACGGAGTCGCGGTCGCAGGCGCGGAGACGCCGCCCAAAAACTCGGTCGATTGCCCCTAAATTGCGCCCTCGGACTCGCGTTTTTCAGTAGCTCGGATGTTTTTGATTGGCTCGCCCCGCCCCCTTCAGACTCAGCTTTCTAAGTCGAGTTGCGCGCGCAACGTCATCGACGGAATCCTTGAACAGAGA
>JAEUAF010000365.1 GCA_019695485.1 Sorangium sp. | reverse complement strand
GCGGGGGGCTCTGATGAACGGGGGGTGGCCGTTTAGGGTGTAGAATTCCAGGAGGAGAGCGGGGAGCTTAAGCGTGGGCGCTTTCCAAGGTTCGGGGGGAGAGTTAGGTTTCATTGACATGGCTCGACCGTCGCGCCCCCCGGGCTTCGATATGACCTATCGGCCCGCCGAGACCGCCTTCGGCCCGCCTGTGCGCGTGAAGATCCCCGCGTTTCTTTACCTTCTGGTCGCGCTCGCGGCCGCCATGACGGTGCTGATCGCCGAGAAGAGCCCTGCTGGCAGCTTTCTCTACCTCCAAATCGTGGAGCGTAGCGCGCGCGGCTTCGTGAGCGCGCGCACCGTCACGGTGCTGCTCATTCTTGGGGCGATTTCGTCGTTGGTGCGCGCCAACATGCGCGGCGTGCGCATTCGCAGCGACGGCGTGGAGTATCGCGACGTGGTGACGCTCGGGCTACCCAAGCTTCGACGTTACCGCTGGGCCCAGATCGACCGCGTGGTGTTGGATTTGCCGGATTGCCTCGCGTTCGATGTGTGGGACGGGACGCGGGTGTTCCTGCCCGAAGTCGCCGATCGCGCCGGCCTTTCGCAAGCACTCGAGAAAATCGCGGCAGCGCGCGCCATCCCCGTGCGCGGTGGACTTGGCCTCGACGAACTCCCCGAGTCGCCCGAACTGGCAGAAGAGAGCAGCTCGTAAGTCGATCGCGAGAGACAGGGCGCGCGCGACGCCACCCAAACGGTATCGCTATCTCACCCGCGGTGCACTAGCGTCGCGAGCGCATGAAGGGAAAGAAGCCCACTCGGGAAAACAACGCGACGTTGCTGCGCCAGTCGATGCTGCGGCGCTTACCTCGACGCGTCGCCGCGCGCGGTGACCTGATGTTCGCTGCGGTCCCGAGTTTGCTCGATCACTACCAGCAGACCCTGCTCACCATCTTTGCGTCGCTCGGTCGGGTCTTCAATGATGACGAGAAGGCGCACCTGCGAACACTGCTCGACAGTTGGCTCAAGAAGGGCTGGGAGCAATCGCCTTATACGCGCCTAGCGGTGCACTACGAGACGGATGAGCCGCCGAAGACGACCATCTCGTACAACATTAGTCTGAATGTGGTCACCATCGCGGACGAGTACGACCACTGGGCGAAGACGCGAACACCGCCACTGTTCGGCGCTCACCCCGACGCCAAGGTGATGGATATCGCCCTGGCGCAAGGCGATCCGAGCGCTTGCCCGGTGCTCGACATCGGGGCCGGCACCGGTCGCAACACGCTGCCACTCGCGCGGGCTGGATTCCCGACCGACGCCGTGGAGCTTGCTCCAGCGCTCGCCAAGCTGCTGCGCGAGGATGCCGAAAAAGCCGGCCTCAGCGTGCGTATCTTCGAGGGCGATGCCACCAATCCCGAGCTTGGCTTGCCCAAGGACTACTACCAGCTCGTGATCTTGGCCGAGGTGATTGCATCGCACTTTCGCAGCGTGGCGCACGTCCGCCAGCTATTCGAGATTATCGCGGGCAGCATCCGCCCCGGCGGCTTACTCGTGTTCAGCGCGTTTCTCGCCCTGGAGGGCTACAAACCCGACGCCGTGGCGCGAGAGCTCGGCGAAGTCTTTTGGTGCCCGCTGTTCACGCGCTCGGACTTCGACCTCGCGATGCAAGGCTTGCCCTTCGACCGGATCAGCGAAGAGTCGACCCTGGACTACGAGCGCGAGCACCTGCCCCCCGAAGCCTGGCCGCCCACGGGCTGGTTCGAGCAGTGGACGGGCGGGCGGGACCTGTTCGATTTGCCGCCCGGCCGCGCGCCCGTGGAGCTGCGCTGGGTGACTTACCGTCGAAAGTGACGGCAAGCGCCCGAGGTCCGGCGCGCCCCGGCGCGAGAAACGCGTCGGGGCGCAAAAACGCGGGCTTTTGAGGGCATGCGGGGCGACCGGCGCGTGGCCGCGAAGCGCGCCGAGCCTGCCATGTTATCTTGCCCGCGCCCGAGTCCGAAGACCATGTCCGACTCCGACAACTCAGCCAAGAAGGACGCATCGACCGAGATCGCGGGCGTGATGGCGGGCGAGTATCGCATTGGCCAGAAACTCGGCGAAGGAGGGTTTGGTGCGGTCTACGAAGCCGAGCATCCGCTGCTGAAGCGCCGCGCGGCGGTCAAAGTCCTGCATCGTGTGGCGGGCAAGGATTCCGATGCAGTGCTGCGCTTCGTCGCCGAGGCGCAAGCCGTCAATCAGATCAAAAATCGGCACATCATCGATATCTTTTCGTTCGGGAAGCTACCCGACGGCCGCCACTTCTACGTGATGGATCTGCTCGACGGCGAGCCGCTCGATCGCTACTTGGCGCGAGTCGGCGCCTGCGATCTGACGACGACACTCCAGCTGTTGCGACCCATCGCGCAAGCCTTGGATGCGGCGCACGCGGCCGGTATCGTACACCGCGATCTCAAACCCCAGAACATCTACCTTGCCTGGAACGAGGCCGGCGAGACCGTCCCCAAGCTGCTCGATTTCGGCATGGCCAAGCTGCTGGGGGACTCTCCCGTGCACACGGTGAGCGGCACGCCGATCGGCACACCGCTCTACATGTCCCCCGAACAAGCGCGCGGCGACCGAGTCGACGGGCGCTCGGATGTGTACGCGCTCGGCGTGCTCTGTCACGAGCTTTTGACCGGCGAATTGCCGATTCGAGGCGACACCACGCTCGGCGTTTTAATGGCTCACTTGGTTCAGCCACCGCCGCGCGTCTCGGAGGTGCGTCCGGAGTTACCCGCCGCACTGGATGAGCCTGTGCTGCGGATGCTGGAGAAGAAGCCTGAAGCCCGCCCGGAAACCGCAGGGGCGGCGCTCGAAAGCTTATTCCGAGTCGCGGACGGCCTGGGCCTGGTGGTGCCGGAAGGGCTGCCCCATTTGCCGCCGCCAGCCAAGGCTCCGCCGAGCGAGCTACCGCGCGACGCCGCGGCGGCCGCGAAGGCCTATGACGCCGGTCTGCGCACGACCGAGTGGGACTCAGCGCGCGATGCCATGGTGAAAAGCGCGGGGACCGGCTCGCAAAAGCGCAGCGTGCGCTGGCCACTGACCGCGCTGTTGCTGACGCTGAGCGCGCTCGGCTTCTACTTCTTGGCGCGCAATTCATCGCGTTCGAGCGAGGCAGCGAGCAAGCCCGCGACGCCGTCTGCGCGGAGCAGCGTCCCAGCTGTCGCGGCTTTGCGGCCCTCGGCAGAGATTGCCGCGCCGCTCGTCTCGGCCTCCGAGAGCTCACCGCCCGCGGATGTCAGCGCTGCCCCTGCGGCGCGCGCTCCGGTCATGAAGGCTCCGAAGCGGGTGCCGAGCAGCGCCCCGCATGAAGGGATCCCGCATGATTTGGAGAGCCCGTTTTGAGCGTCGCCGCGCGGCTTGGTGTCGTATCGCTGCTCGGCGCGCTCTCGGCTTGCAGCGAGCTCCCGAGTATCGCCGGCAACGAATGCGGGAACAGCATCATCGAAGCGGGGGAAGATTGTGACACCTTCGCGCCGACAAGCGAGTCGCTGTGTCTGCCAAAGGGTGCGGTCGGCGAGTGCCACCTCAGCTGTCACCCGCGCGCCGATCTGAGTCGGCCCTCTTGCCCAGCGGGTTGGGGCTGTGACAGCGATGGCATTTGCCGCGAACCAACTGGCAATTTCGAGGCACCGAGCGAGGCGGTCGCAGTCGGTGCCTGGTCGCTCAGCGCGGCTGACTTCGACGGCGACGGCCGTGGCGACATCGTGAGTCGTGAACCGCCGAACGCGATCGGCGCGACGCGGCTCCGGTTTTACTACTTCGACGCGCAGGCCCGTATCGAAGAAACGAGCGAGTTTCCGAAGCTGCTCTTGTCACCGACACTGGCCGATGTCTCCGGGGACGGGCGTAGCGATGTGGTGTTCGCGGACGGGCGCGTGGGCGTGCTGCTCGGTCGTCGAGATCGCAGCTGGGTCCCCGAAACGTTCAGCACCTATCGCGTCGACGCCCGCGTACGGATCGTGACGGTCGCTCCCGCGCGCGTTCAAGACGTCGTGCCGATCGTGCCGTTCACGACCATAGACGGCCAATCCGGGATTTTTACGCCCGATCCCAGCAGCGGAAGGCTCGTGCTGCGCACGCCTATTGGCGTGGGAGTCGAAGGCCTTGCCGGGGACCCCGTGGCCGGGGACCTCCTCGACGCAAGCGATTCGCCCTGTTGGGAGACCGTGTTCGCTCTCAACGGCGACACCACATTCTCAGTCGTCGATTCCTGCGCACGAGACCAGGCGGGAGAGGTCGTTTGGCGCGACCAATTCATCGAACGCAAAATCGCGCTCGCCCCTGCGGCATCTATCGATCAAGGACCCCTGCTCGCCGATCTGAACGGAGACGGTCATCTGGACGTGCTGATCGGCGCGGCGGGCCGCCCCTACGTGTCCTATGGTGACGGGCGTTCGCTGACTCCGGCGCGCCCCTACCAGGTCGACCTTTCGAACCCGGAGCTGATCTCTCCCAACATCCCGATGCCGATCGCGGCGGGCGATTTCACGGGTGACGGCGCGGTCGACTTCGTCTTCCAAGATCACCTGCTGCTGTCGCGACGAAGCGCAACCGATGTGTCGCCGAGCTACAGCGTTGGACCCACGAATAGTTTAGCGGGACCCTGGACCACCGCCGTCATCGCGGACCTGAATGGCAACGGCAATCTGGACGTCGTAACGGCGTCGAACCAAGCGCTCGACCTCGAGTTCTTCAACGGCACGGGCGGTCAGGACCTCGTTCCAAGCCTGATTTCCACGGACGCCCCCGTGGAACGCCTGGCGGTCGGCGATTTCGACGGCGATTTGACGCGCGACCTCGGCATCATGGAAAAGAGCGCGTTCGGCAGCGAGCGCGACACGCTGGCAATCGCGTTCGGCACGCCTTTCGGACTGCCCAGCAAGCCAACGCCGGTCGCGCACATCGGTCAAGCCGAGGCGGTCAGCGTGTACCGCGATGGCGGCCTGGACAACCTGGTCGTGACGTCCACCGAAACGGGCGGGGCTAGCATCACGGGCGCGCTCACGTTCCTGCTCGGCAGCGGGGATCGGCTGCCCTTCGCCCCCTACTCGCTGACCAACTTTGCCTCCAACGGGTCCGTTCAAGACTCTCAAGCTCTGGCGGTCACTGCTGGAGGATTCCTCGCAAAGGGGCAGCTCGGAGACGTGCTCTCACTGGCCGTTGGCTCAGACATCGAGTTCTGGTTGGTGCCGGCGATCGAAGCCCGGACGCGCGGACCGATCCTGCTTCCCGACAAACTCGACCCGAGCTTGACCCCGTTCGTGCCGACGACTCTCGACTTCACGGCCACGCTCGTGAGTGCCGCCGCCGATCTGAACGGCGATGGCCGAGACGAGGCGCTGTTCGCAATGCCCGCGGGCATAAACCAGGAGCTTTGCGGCGTCTTGGTGCTCTCTGCGCCCTCCGCTGCGGGTACGCCGCGCGCGGAAAAGCCGGTCTTGCTCCATGAGCGCTGCTCGGATCCCCAGATCTTGGCGGTCGACGTCGTCGCCGACGGCTTCACCGATCTCGCGTTGCTGATGGGGGCGGCGAGCTACGCCAGCCGCAGGCTCTTGGTGCTGTGGAACGATGGCCGCGGCGGATTCTCTGCAGACAACCTCGGCGTTGTCGTGGCTCTAGACTCACCGAAAGAGTTCGCCTTGCTGCCCGCGACGCCGCTCGCTCCGCTCGGCTTCGTGTACGTCAACGGTCGAAGCGTCGAGCTGGTGCGTCTGAGTGACGTGCCACGACAGTTCCTGCCCCCCCGCACGCTCCTCGATCTACCCGCAGGGACCGGCGTCACTGCGGCGGATGTGAACGGCGACGGCATCACGGACCTAGTGCT
>JAEUAF010000352.1 GCA_019695485.1 Sorangium sp. | reverse complement strand
GAAGCTGCCCATGCTCATCAGCACGCAGGGCGGCGAGTACACCGAGGCCGTGCATCCGCGCCTGCGCGCCGCGGGCTGGCAGGGCTACTGGATCGACGCCGCGTCGGCCCTGCGCATGCGCAAGGATGCCGTCATCGTCCTGGACCCGGTCAATCAGCCGGTGATGAGTGCCGCACGCCAACGGGGGATCAAGGATTTCATCGGCGGCAATTGCACCGTGTCGCTCATGCTGATGGCCGTGGGCGGCCTGCTGCGGGCGGGCGTGGTGGAGTGGATCACCGCCATGACCTACCAATCCGCATCCGGCGCGGGCGCGCAGAATATGCGGGAATTGCTGGAACAAATGGGCGTTTTGCATCGTTCGGCCGCGGCACTGCTGCAGAATCCCGCCGGCGGCATTCTGGAAATCGATCGCGCCGTGACCGCGGCGCTGGCGAGCCCGGAGCTGCCCCGCGCGCATTTCGGCGCGCCGCTGGCGGCGAGCCTGATTGCCTGGATCGACAAGGATCTGGGCAATGGACAAAGCCGCGAGGAATGGAAGGCCGCCGCCGAGGCCAACAAGATTCTCGGGTTGGAGGCGCACCCGGTGCCGGTGGAAGGCATCTGCGTGCGGGTGAGCGCCATGCGCTGCCATTCGCAGGCTCTGACCATCAAGCTCAAGAGCGATCTGCCGCTCGCCGAGATCGAAGCGTTGCTGGCCGGCGCCAATAGCTGGGTGCGGGTGGTGCCGAATGACCGCGAATCCTCGATCCGCGAACTCTCGCCGGCGGCGGTGAGCGGCCGCCTGCACGTGCCCATCGGCCGCCTGCGCAAGCTCTCGATGGGCGGCGAGTATCTGTCCGCCTTCACGGTCGGCGATCAGCTGCTGTGGGGCGCGGCCGAACCCTTGCGCCGCATGGTGCGAATCCTCCTCGAGCGCAGTTAGCGTCGTTCCAGGCGGGCGGCAGCGGGCGTTTGCCGGCCGCGACGCCCACAGGCCGAGCAGGAAGCGTCTAGGGGGGCGCGGAGGGTTGTCGCCCCGCGAGCAATGGACTACTTCGAGTCGCAGCCTAGCTCCGCACCAACCACCGCGTGAGCCACGATTTTCGAGCGATGGAAGACCAACCCACGCCCCCGCAACTGCCCAACGAGCATCCCGTCAGCATTCAGGACGAGATGCGTACGAGCTACCTCGATTACGCGATGAGCGTGATCATCGGCCGCGCTATCCCCGATGTGCGCGACGGCCTGAAGCCCGTGCATCGCCGCATCCTCTACGCGATGCGCGACCTCAACCTCAATCCCGGCGGCTCCTACAGCAAGTGCGCCAAGGTCGTCGGCCAAGTGCTGGGCAACTACCACCCGCACGGCGATGCCAGCGTTTACGACGCGCTCGTGCGCATGGCGCAAAACTTTTCGATGCGCCACATGCTCGTCGACGGGCAGGGCAACTTCGGCTCCGTCGACGGCGATCCTCCGGCCGCCTACCGTTACACCGAGTGTCGTCTCGCGAAGATCTCCGTCGAACTGCTGTCTGATCTCGAGAAGGACACCGTCGATCTCTCGCCGAACTTCGATGAGTCGACGGAAGAGCCGGTGGTCTTGCCGGCGCGCTTCCCGAACCTGCTCGTCAACGGGTCCGGCGGCACCGCCGTCAGCATGGCGACCAATATTCCACCGCACAATTTGGTGGAAGTGATCGATGCCACCGTGCATTTGATCCGAAACCCCGACGCCGAGATCGTGGATCTGATGCGCTTCGTGAAGGGGCCGGACTTTCCGACCGCCGCGCAGATCTACGGGCGTTCCGGCATCACCCAGGCTTACCTCACCGGGCGCGGCAGCATCATGATGCGCTCGCGCAGTGAGGTCGAGAAGGTCCAAGGCAGCCCCGAGCGCGAGCAAATCGTCGTTACCGAGTTGCCCTACCAGGTGAACAAGGCGCGCCTGCACGCCAAAATCGGCGAGCTGATGCGTGACAAGCGCATCGAGGGCATCCGCGAGGCACGCGACGAGAGCGATCGCGACGGCATGCGCCTCGTGCTCGAACTGAAGAAGGACATCTTCCCGCAGGTCGTCCTCAATCAGCTGTTCCGCCTGACGGACATGCAGTGCTCCTTCGGCATCATCAACCTCGCGATCGTCAACGGGCGACCGGCGGTGTTGAACCTGAAGGATACGCTGGCGCATTTCATCGAGCATCGGCGTGAGGTCGTCACGCGACGTACGCGCTTCGAGCTCGCCAAAGCCGAAGGTCAGCGCGAGCTCATCGAGGGGCTCGGCATGGCGATCACTGAGGTCGACCTCGTGATCCGCACCATCCGAGAATCGAAGGACCCGGACGAAGCGCGCGAGCGCTTGATGGCGCTCCCGTTGCGCGGCCTCGAGGGCTTCGTGATGCGCGCCGGGCGCCCCGAGTCGGAGATCGAGGAGGCCAAGCAGCGCGGCGAGTATCACCTCTCCGAACGCCAAGCCAAGGCCATCCTCGAGATGCGCCTGGCGCGCCTAACCGGCCTCGAGCAGGAAAAGCTTGCCGCCGAGTACGGCGAGCTCTGCAAGGAAATCGCGCGACTGCGCGCGATCCTCGGCGACGAGGTGCTGCTGCTCGACGTCATCGTCGGCGAGCTCGAAGAGGTCAAACTAAAGCACGGCGAAGAGCGGCGCACGGAGATCGTCGAGAGCGACGCCGAGATTCAGATCGAAGACCTGATCCAAGAAGAGGATATGGTCGTCACGATCTCGCACTCCGGGTACATCAAGCGCACGCCGGCCACGACCTACAAAGCGCAGCGCCGCGGCGGCAAGGGCAACAAGGGGATGGAGGCGCGCGAGGACGACTTCATCAACCAGCTGTTCATCGCCTCCACGCACAGCTTCGTCTTCTTCTTTTCGAACCGGGGCAAGGTTTACGTCAAGAAGGTCTACGAAGTGCCGCAGGCCGCGCGCAACGCCAAGGGCCGCGCGATCGTGAACTTCATCGAGCTCGACGAGGGCGAGAAGATCGCCGCGATTTCCCCGGTCAGCGGCTTCGAAGCGAACCTCTTCATCACCACCATCACGCGCGGCGGCCAGATCAAGAAGACCGAGGTCACCGAGTACGAGAATTACCGCGAAAAGGGCATCATTGGCGTCAAGATCGCGGACGACGATCAGCTGCTCACCGCGACCGTCACCGACGGCAGCGCGGAGTTTTTGATCGCCACGCGCCGCGGGCAGTCGATTCGCTTCGACGAGCAGCAAGTGCGGCCGATGGGGCGCAACACGGCGGGCGTGAAGGCCATCGAGCTCGAAGAAGGCGACGAAGTCGTCGGTCTCGCGCGTACCGAGCCCGAGCGCGACCAAGTGCTCGCCGTGTGCGAGCGCGGCTACGGCAAGCGCACCTCCCTCGAGGAGTTCCGCGCCCAGAACCGCGGCGGTAAGGGCATCATTCTGATCGATGCCAGCGATCGCAACGGCCCGGTCATCGGCGTCACGCTCGTAAAACCGACGGACGGCGTGATGATCATCACCGATCGTGGGCAGACCATTCGCCTGCGCGTCGACGAGATCCGCGAAACAGGCCGCAACGCTCAGGGCGTCAAGCTGATGAGCGTGGAGGATGACGAGCGCGTCGTCGCCGTCGAGCCGATCGGCGAAAGCAACGTGCCCGAGGGCGTGTCGTTGCTGCCGGACGGCGAAGAAGAGCCAGATGCCGAGACTGACGCCGACCCCGCCTCGACCGAGGAGCCCGCGAGCGAGGACAACGGAACCAGCGACCCATCGGACGATGGCGGCGAAGCCAGCTAAACGCCCCGTTGGCTCGAGGAAAGCCCGGTCGGCGCCCGCCAAGCCTCAAGCAACGCCGGCCCGCCGGGGAAGCAGTCCGAGCGCGACCCGACCCGCTGCAAAGCGGACCCCCGTGCGCGCTCGGCCTTCGGCACCGAAGGGCAGCGCGGCAAGCACCATGAGCGCCGCGAAGGCGCGCTCTGTGTTCGCTGCGCTCCGTGCACAGCATCCAGACGCTCATTGTGAGCTCGACCACGACGGACCGTTCCAGCTGCTCGTGGCCACGGTGCTTTCCGCTCAAAGCACCGACGTGATGGTCAACAAGATCACGCCCGAGCTATTTCGCCGCTGGAACTCGCCGCAAGCGTTGGCGGCGGCGCCCCCCGCCGAGGTCGAACACGTGCTGAGTCGCATCGGCATGTTTCGCCAAAAGACGCGCAACGTGATCGGGCTCTCCAAACTATTGGTCGAGCGTCATGCCGGCCTGGTACCGCGCTCCCTCGCGGAGTTGGTGGAGCTTCCCGGCGTGGGTCGTAAGACGGCGAATGTCGTGTTGGGCGTTGCGTTCGGCGCCCCCGAAGGCGTCGTCGTCGACACCCACGTGCAGCGCATCAGCCAGCGCCTGGGCCTCACGCAGCACGACGAACCGCCGGAAATCGAGCAGGACTTGATGCGGCTCTTCGAACGAACAGACTGGGATGCTCTCTCCCACGTGCTGATTTTCCACGGGCGGCGCGTGTGCAGCGCGCGCAAACCGGCGTGTTCGGCCTGCTCCGTGCAGAAAAGCTGCCCCTCGGCGTTCCACGCTGAGCTCGTCGGGCGCAAACCCGTGCGCGCGCGTTAAAGCGAGCGCCGCCGAGCCGCCCCCCACCCTGGGCGCCGCCGGCAGGGTGAGCGCATCGAACGCTTCGAGCGCCGGCTTCGCGCCCAACCGGCGGCCCCAGCGCCCGAACCCGAGCAGCGGCGAGCTCAAGGAGCGCCAATTTGCGTCGGCTCCTCGTCAGGATTCATCAATAAAGTCGAACACCTGACGCCTGTCACGTTCTTGAACCCGCTATTGACATTCATTTTCATTAAGCGTAGTTCCAAGCCTGTCTCCTGCTTCGACGAATCCCTTCTCATGCTGCGCCCAGTCGCCCGCTTAGCCGTTCCCGCGCTCCTCTTGCTCGCTGGCTCGCTCCTTGCGGCACCGGCCAGCGCCACCGAGCGCCATTTCGGTTTCACCTATGAGTCGGGCGTCCTGACGCCGGGGGAGGCGGAGCTCGAGCCGTGGACAACTGTGCGTGCCGGGCGAGATCACTTCTACAACGCCGTCGATCAGCGCCTCGAACTCGAGCTCGGGCTGGTTCCGAACTTGCAAACGTCGCTCTACTGGAATTTCGAGGCCGCTTCCGAAAGCGTGCGCGACGCGACGAGTGGCAAGCTCGTGCGCCAAAATCAATTCCAGCTCGCATCCGTCGCCTCGGAGTGGAAGTACAAGCTCAGCGATTCGCTGGCCGACGCGGTCGGTAGCGCACTCTACTTCGAAGGCAGCTATGGCCCTGCCGAGATAGAGCTCGAAGGCAAGCTCATCGTCGACAAGCAGCTCAGAAACTTTCTCATCGCCAGCAACTTGAGCTTCGAGCAGGAGTGGGAGCTCAACGTCGGCGAGAACGAATCGGAGCAGAAATACAGCCTCAACCTGGCCGGCGGCTACTTCTTCTCTCCCTCGCTGCTGGCTGGGGTAGAAGCCACCAGCACGACGACGGTCGCGGAGGGCGAGCTCGAATCGTCGTCCATCTATGC
This sequence comes from Sorangium sp., assembly GCA_019695485.1. GTDB lineage: Bacteria > Myxococcota_A > Polyangia > Polyangiales > Polyangiaceae > PMG-095. The sequence goes on along the minus strand of JAEUAF010000352.1, from coordinate 6,594 downwards.
GGGGCCCACGCTCGCCTACGGCGCGGAGCGGTATTGGGTGGTCGTCCACGCGGCCCCGCAGATCTTCGCTCCCAAAACCGACAGCGGTCACCTCGATTTGACGCACGGTGAGCGCCTGTGGGCGCGCGTGCTGCTCGGGTTTCGACTATGACACGCGCCGCCCAAAGTAAGCGCCGCGCGACGCGCTCTGTGTCCCTGAGTTGGCTCGGCTTGCTGTGCGCTGCAGGCTGCGCCGCTGGACTGCCGCGCCCTACGGATCAGCATGTGAGCGTCGCGCGGCTCAGCGATCCCAGTGTTTCCCTCGCCGATCTCTCCCGGGGCCGCACGCTCTACGTCGAGCGCTGTGGCAGCTGTCACGCGCTGCGCGACCCGGCGAGCCTACCGCCGCCCGAGTGGAAGCATGAGCTCGACGAGATGGAGACTAAGCAGGGCGTGCGCCTAGAAGCCGCCGATTCGCGCGATATCCTGCGCTACTTGAGCGCCGTCAGTGACGTCGCGCGCCCCTGAGCGCGTGCTACTCGTCACCCGCCCTGGGGTTTGGAAAATAGCTGCGCGAGCAGTCGTTCACTCGCTTGATAAGGATCGAGCTCGCGCGCGAGCACCAGGCCAACCAATTCCTCGATCAGGGCTGACGCCGAAGCCACGATCGCCTCGGCGGCCACATCGCGAAACAGGGCCAGCAAACTGCGGCGTACGCGCTCGGTGTGTCGTGCGCGGCCCTCGGGCGTCCCAATGAGCCAGGCGCGATGCTCGTCGAGCTTGCCCATGAGCTCCGATATCCCCTCACCTCGCGGCGCCACGGTACGCACCAGCGCTCGCTGCTCGCTGTGCCCCGGCGTTGCGGAGAGCGCGAGCGCGACCCGCAGCTCGGCCTCGGTCGCATCGGCGCCGGGGCGATCGGCTTTGTTGAGCACCACCAGATCGGCGACTTCTAGCAGACCGGCCTTGTTGGCCTGGATATCGTCACCGCTGCCTGGCATCACCACCACCACGACGCTTTCCACGACGCCGAGCAGCTCGAATTCGGCCTGACCCACGCCCACCGTCTCAACGATCACCGTCTGGGCCCCCCAGGCCTCCAACAGTGCGAGCGTGTCGGCCACCGAGCGCGACAGCCCTCCGTGCGCGCCGCGACTCGCCAGCGAACGGATGAAGACCTCGGCGTCGAGCGCGTGACGTTGCATACGAATGCGGTCACCGAGCAGCGCGCCACCCGAAAACGGGCTCGACGGATCCACGGCGAGGACGCCCACGCGCTCGCCTTGCGCGCGCAACGCGCCGATCAGCGCATCCGTCAGCGTGCTCTTACCCACACCGGGCGCGCCCGTGATGCCAATGGTGCGCGCCAGTGGCGGGGGGAACAGCTCGCCTAGGAGCTCGCGGTGGCCGGCTGCGCGCTCGTCGACCATGCGACAGGCCCTGGCGAGCGCGCCCACGTCGCCCGCCCGGATGCGCGCGGCGAGCCCGGCCGTCATCTGAGCTCGCCTACCTACGCGCGCTCAGTTGCGCGCACGCTGGGCGGCATCGGCCGCCATCAGGTTCTCGACGGTGCGCGTAGTCATCGTGCCATCGCGCACTTCGGGCAAGTCGAGCAGGCGCTTCTGCAGCGGGATATTGGTGCGGATCCCGCTGATGATGAATTCGTCCAGGGCCCGACGCATGCGGCGAATCGCGGCTTCGCGAGTCGGCGCGTGCACAATCACCTTGGCGAGCAACGAGTCGTACTGCGACGGCACGGTCCAGCCACCGAACACGCCGGAATCGACGCGCACGCCCGCGCCGCCAGGCGGGTGATACTCGAGGATCTTCCCGGGCCACGGCGCGAAGGTGACCGGGTCTTCGGCCATGATCCGGCACTCGATGGCGTGTCCGCGGAATTTCCAGGAGCGCGTGTCGGGCAAGTCGAGGCGCTCGCCCGCGGCCGCACGGATTTGCTCGACCACCAGATCGACGCCGGTCGCCATCTCCGTCACGGGATGCTCCACCTGCACGCGGGTGTTCATCTCCATGAAGTAAAGCTGGCGATTCTCATCCATCAAGAACTCCAGCGTGCCGAGCGAGTTATAGCCGGTTTCGCGAATGGCGTGCCGGATGCGCTCGCCCATCTCGGTGCGAAGCTCATCGGTCATCGACGGGCTCGGCGCCTCTTCCACGAGCTTTTGGTTTTTGCGCTGCAGCGAGCACTCGCGCTCACCGAGCGTCCAGACCTGGCCGTGATTGTCCGCCAGCGCCTGAAACTCGATGTGCTTGGGGCGTTCGACGAAACGCTCGAGATAGAGCTCCGAGTTCTTGAAGGCGGAGGCCGCTTCGGCCGTAGCCGACTCGAAGCCACGCCGCACCTCGCCGAGGTTACGTGCGACGCGCATCCCGCGCCCGCCACCACCGCCGCGCGCCTTGATCATCACCGGGAAACCGACGCGCTGCGCCTCGGTCTCGGCGTGCTCTGCGTTTTTCAGAGCCTCACTGCCGGGCAGCAGTGGCAGCCCGAACTTGGCGGCGATCTCGCGGGCGCGCAGCTTGTCGCCCCAGCGCTGCATGGCCTCGGGGCTCGGCCCGATGAAATGCAGCCCGCAGCGCTCGACGACCTGCGCAAACTCAGCGTTCTCCGACAAAAACCCGTAGCCCGGGTGGATGGCGTCGGCCGCGGTGATTTCAGCGGCGCTGATCAGCGCCGGAATGTGCAGATAACTCTTGGTCGCCGACGCGGGCCCGATGCACACGGCTTCGTCCGCGAAGCGCACGTGGAGCGCACCGGCGTCCGCCTCCGAGTGCACGGCCACCGTTTGAACGCCGAGCTCTCGACAGGCTCGGATGATACGAATCGCTATCTCGCCGCGATTGGCGATCAGAACCTTGCGGAACATGCCGGTCAGCTCTTCTTGATCTTGAAGAGCTTCTGGCCAAATTCGACGCTCTTACCGTTCTCGACCAAAATCTCGACCACGGTGCCGGAAAATTCGGCCTCGATCTCGTTCATGAGCTTCATCGCTTCGATGATGCAGAGCGCTTGGCCCTTCTTTACCTGCGCCCCCACTTCAACGAAGTTTTCCGCCTCTGGCGCCGGAGCGCGATAGAAGGTGCCAACGAACGGCGAGCTCACGTAGGCCATGCTCGGGTCGTGCACCTCGACGGCAGCCGGCGCGGCCGCAGAGGAGACCGCTGGCGCAGCCAACGCAGGCGCGGCAACCGCAACGGGCGCGCGACCAAAGCCGATCTTGAGGCGAATCTTCTCGTCCTCGTATTCGAAGTCGGCAACCTTCTTTTCGTCCAGCGTCTTGAGCAACGCTTCGAGCTGTTCCAAACCAATTTGCATGAGGCTGTTCCCCGAGGGGGTAGGGCGCGCACGAGGCCTTCGAGGGCCCGGCGGCGCGCGGCCGCGACGTTAGCGTGGGGAAAGCGCTCTAGACAACCCGCACGAGCTTGTCGAGCTCGGATTGTGGCGCGCTCGCTTCGACGCTCTGCGGCATTTGAGGCGCCGGCCCCGATTTGCTAGCGGGCGCGCACGCGGCCGGTGCCCAAATGGCGCACCACGGCTTCCAGGGCCACGGAATAGGACTGAGCGCCAAAACCCGCGATCCGGCCCAGGCACGCCGGCGCCACGCACGAGTGCCGGCGAAAGGCCTCGCGCGCGTCCGGGTTCGACAAGTGCAGCTCGACCGTCGGCAGGCCAGCGCCCTTGATGGCGTCGTGAAGGGCGTACGAGGTGTGAGTGAGGGCGCCTGGGTTGATCAGGATGGCGTGAAACCCATCGTCGGAGGCCGCACCAATCCAGTCGATGAGGTCCCCTTCGTGGTTCGATTGGCGGCACTCGACAGAGGCCTGCAAGCGATCCGCGAGCTCACCGAGATCGGTATGGATCTCGGCCAGCGTGCGCCTCCCATAAATTTCAGGCTCTCGGCGCCCCAAGCGGTCGAGGTTCGGGCCGCTGAGCACGAGCACGCGACAACCGCTGTCCTTCGGCTTGGCGCGCGCCACCAGGCGCACGTTGCGACGAGCGGAGCTCGACTTGGTGGAAACCACGAACTAACTCGCGAGCTCTTCCGCCAATTGCGGCGCCACGATGCGCAGCAGATAGCGGCCCTTGCCCAAGTTTCCGTCCGGAGAGAGCGCCATCGCAACGAAGTAGCTCTCGTTGATCACGCGGATCAGTGTGACGAGTTTGTCTGAACGGAAGGCCACCTCACGTGTGGCGCCCGCGTCGAGCATTTCGCTGGCGCGCTGGATGGCTTTCACAACCACGCTGACTTCAGCGCCCACCGACTCGATGTCGAAGCCGGACTCACCGCGTGAGTACGTCTCCACCGGAATGCCCTCGAAATCCATGAGCAAGCCCGCGAGACCCCCATCGGTCCCGTCGACGACGCTCTGGAGAGCTTCTTTGAACATGCGGCTAGCCTAGCCGGTTTCTTCCAATCGGTGAATTTCAGGCTGGGAATTTTGCATGCGGCCGGGCGCGGCATTCGGCCAATCGGCCCAATTGTTATATAAGAAAGCGGGACTTGCCGCCGCGACGTGACTCTGCGATGGGCCAAAGGCGAGGGGCCGAGTGGAGTGACCTTGACCCTCCTCGGGCGAAGCGGCTACCTTCGCGCTCGCCCGGAATCGATTTCGCACCGGGCCATGAACGGAAGCCTGTCCGATGCGCGCGCGAGCGGGGGATCCGCCCCGCACAATGACTCAGAAGATCCTCGCGGGTCGCGCGGATGATCCGAACCTCGCGGGCGATCTCGTTCGAGTCAAAGTCGATCAGGTCGTATTGGCCCGCGATCCTGCGTCGGCCATTGCCGATGTGCTCGACCTCGGCGCCAAGAAGGTCGCCGTCGAAGTCGCCGTCGCCTACGACACAGTGTGCGTCACCACGCCGCTCGACTCGCCGTCGTCGGCCACGCAGCGCGCCCTTCGCGAGGCGCTAAACCTCGGGTTGCTCGTGGCGCGACCGGGCATCGGCTTTCCAGCCGCCGTGCACCTCGAGCGCTTCGGGAGCCCTGCCCGACTGACTGTGACCGATGAGCCGAGGCTCGCGGCGGTCGGTGGGGCGGGCATGCTGTCTTTGGTCGTCCCGCCGGCTCAGCTCGCTGAAGCGTTGGCCACCGGTTCGATCTCCGTGCGGCCGCCACGCAGCGTGCAGGTGCTGCTCTCGGGTCGGATCCGTCCGTTCGTCTGCGTGCGCGATGTAGGGCTCGAGCTCATTCGCCGCGGGCTCGGGGAAACCATCCGTCGCGTCGACGAAGAGCATCGGGCGCCGGTAGTCGTGGAGTTCGCGGGGCCGAGCGCGCGGCTGCTGTCGGTCGCGGAGCGTGCCGTCTTGGCCGCACTGGCCCCGATTGTGGGGGCGAGCGCTGCGGTCTTCGTGAGCGACGAGAAGACGGAAGTATACCTGCGCGATCAGCGCCGCTCGAAAGCGCATCGCAGCTTGCTGCCGGATCCGGGTGCGCCGTGCGACGACGTGATCAGCGTCGATCTGTCGGCCGTCGATCCTCTGGTATTGGACGAAGACGGCGTCGTGCGCCAAGTGCGTGAGCTTGCCGGCAAGCCCGTCGTCCAGGTCGTGCTCGGCGGGGACTCGGGCGCGTCACTGCGCGATTTGTTGGCGGCTGCGGCCTTGCTGAAGAGCAAGCGCGTGCCCCCCAAGTTGGATTTGCTGCTCGCTCCGCCCTCGCGCCAGGCGCTCGAAGTGCTCGCGCAATCCGGCGCCCTGGTCGATCTCATCGCAACTGGCGCCCGACTGGTCGAGCCGGATACACGGCTCGTCACGGGTGAGCTTTATCCGCCGCCACCGGGCGGCGCCTCGCTGCGCACCTTCGATCCGGAGCCGGGCATCACGAACACGCCGAAATTCGTGGTCGCCTCCGCGGAAACGCTCGCGTACGCGGTGGCGACCGGGACCATCGGCGATCCGCGTTCCTTCAAGCGCCCGGTGCGCATCACCGTGCCGCGCACGCTGCCTACGGACGATGTGCTCATCGTTCGCAAGAGCAAGAGTAAGAGCAAAGAGCCGGACGCGGCGAAAGCCCCTCCCCTCGAGGCCGCCGCAACTCACGGCTGGAAGGCGGAGCTGATCCTGCCGGTGGTCACTCGCCGCAGCGCGCCACGCGAACCGTCCGCGATGGTGCTGGAGTCGCTCGATGACGTGCGTTGGTTGATTCGGCGCGCCCCGGAGCTGTGCTCCACGGTGCGTGCCGTGATCGCGCCGCACATTCCGAGCGGCTCGGTGCCCGTGTTGGCCGGTCTCGGCATCCTCGCCCTGTCTGGGACTCCGGAGGCGATCGAGAGCCTCAAGAGCCAGGGCTCCCTCAAAGTCTTGAACCCGCGTGATTGGAACGGCGGACACACCATCACAGCCTCAGGCGGCGCGACGCCGGTCGATCTGCGCTGGCTCGCGATCGGCGCTGAGCGCGATTGGACAGCGAGCGGCACGGCGCGCCCGCCCGCGCCGCCACCGAAACGCTGAGACTGGGCGGCTCTGCGTGAACGCACGCCCCTTCCGCGTACTCGGGTTGCAGCAAGTGGCCGTGGGGCACACGGATAAGGCGCGCCTACACGCGCTCTGGGTAGACCTCTTGGGGCTGCGTGTGGAGCGCAGCTTCCAAAGCG
>JAEUAF010000269.1 GCA_019695485.1 Sorangium sp. | reverse complement strand
CAAAGAGGAGGCCAAGAAGCGGGCCGAGGAAGCGCTAGCCAAGGCGAAGAAGGGCACGCCGTTCGACAAGCTCGTCGCGGAGTACTCGGACGAGCCGGGCGCCGCGGCGCGCGCCGGAAAGCTCGGTTCTTTTAGTCGCCAGCAGATGGTGAAACCGTTCGCCGATGCCGCCTTCGCGCTCAAGCCGGGTGGACTCTCCGGCGTGGTCGAGACCGCCTTCGGCTTCCACGTGATTCTGCGGACCAAGTGACTCGATACTTCGTTGCATTGTTGTTGTCCGGCTGCGTCGTTACGACCCTGGAAGGACCGGGCGATCCGCCGCGCGTGATTGCACCACCCGAGCGTGCACACGCAAATAGCGAAGCGGCCGCTGCGGCGGCCGAGACCCAGGGGCCCGAGACCATCGGTGCCCGACATCTGCTGGTGGCCTATCGGGGCTCGATGCGCGCCAGCGCGACGGTCACGCGCACCAAAGACGAAGCGCGGGCACGAGCGGCAGAGGCTCTCACCAAAGCACGGGGCGGAGCCGATTTCGAAAAGCTCGTCGCCGAGTACTCGGACGAACCCGGCGCCGCCGAGCGCGGCGGCGATCTCGGCAAGTTCAAGCGTCAGATGATGGTCAAGCCCTTCGCCGATGCGGCGTTCAAGCTCGCCCCCGGCGAGGTCTCCGACGTGGTGGAAACGCCGTTCGGATTCCACGTGATCCAACGCACGGAGTAGGGCCGTCGGGCCGCGCCACGCGAGGACCGGCGCCGACCGGCGCGCCTCACTCGCGAAGCAGGTTCTTCGCGATCACCATGCGTTGCACCTGGCTCGTGCCCTCACCGATTTCGCAGAGTTTGACGTCGCGCAAGTGCCGTTCGACATCGAACTCACGCGTGTAGCCGTAGCCACCATGGATCTGGAGCGCGTCGTTGCAAACCTTGGTCGCGACTTCGCTGGCGAAGAGTTTGGCCATCGACGCCTCCTCCGTGAAGCGCTGACCGCGATCGGCAAGGCAGGCGGCGCGATAAGTGAGCAGCGCGGCCGCATCCAGCCCAGTCTTGGCGTCGGCGAGCATGAACTGAATCGACTGAAACTCGGAAATTGTCTTGCCGAAGGCGCTGCGATCCTTGGCGTAGCGGACCGCCATCTCGAGCGCGCCGCGGCCGAGCCCGAGCGCCATGGCTGCGATCGAGACGCGTCCCCCATCCAAGATGCGCATGGTGTCGCGAAAGCCCGCGTCCACCTCGCCGAGGCGTTGTGCGTCCGAGACGCGCACGTCATCAAGCGTGATTTCGACGGTGTCACTGGCGCGGCACCCGTATTTCTCGAGCTTCTTGCTAGCCGAATAGCCCGGCGTCGTGGTCTCGACGATGAACGCCGTTATGCCCCGCTGCGCAGGCACATCGAAGCGCGTGCGGGCCAGCACCACGCAGAAACCGCCCACCGAGCCCTGCGTGATGAACATTTTCGAGCCGCGGATCAGCCAGTGATCGCCATCGCGCCGCGCGCTCGTCTTCAGCGCCGCGCTGTCGGATCCCGAGCCGGGCTCCGTGAGCGCCCAAGCGGCTAGCCACTCACCGCGCGCGGCCTTCGATAAGTACTTCTGTTTCTGCTCTTCGGTTCCGAAGGCCAGAATGTGCCCGGTGCCGAGCCCATTGTGGCTCGCGACGGTGAGCGCCAGGGAGCCATCGACCCGCGCGATCTCCTCCACGCAAATGGCGTAGGCCAACATATCGAGCCCGGACCCCTGATAAAGCTCGGGGATCTTGATGCCGAGCAGCCCGAGCTCAGCGAGCTTCGGCACGATCTCGTGAGGAAAGCGCTGTTCACGGTCCCATTCGCCAGCCAAGGGCTTCACTTCGCGTTCGGCAAAGTCGCGCACCGTGTCGCGCAGCAACCGGTGAGTCTCAGGCAGTTCGAAATCCAAAGGTCCCTCCGCTTCCGGTTTCGAGAGTCATCTTCTTCTCTCAAAAGAGCAGACGGCCGCAGCTTCGGCAAGACAACGTGTGGGTAAATGTCGCTGTGCTGGCCTCGAGCGACGCCCTCGCCCCTCAGTGAGCGGACGAACTGGGCGTCGGCGTCGGTGCTGCTTTTCCGGGGCTCAGGGTCGCGCGCAGCTTAGCCGCCTTGTCCGCCTCCGAGAGGCGGGACCGCTGGTCGGTGTGGGCCGCTACGAAGGATTCATCGCCTACCCCGACCACGACTGCGCCGGAGCGCCCCACGATCCACTCCATCTTGGGAGCGCCCTCGCTCTCGTGCAGCCCCAACATCAGCTGATCGATGGGCGAATCCTTGACGCTCTTGGCGCCTTCGACTTTGCGCAAGGTCTTGATCACATCCTTCGCAGAGTCTTCGTCCGGTCGCACGCTCACGAACACGCGATAACGAAGCTCACCGTCCTTGTAGTAGCCTACGGCGCCGCGACCAGCTCCCGCCACGCCAAGCAGGTCGCGATACTCGTAAGAAACGCCGGACGCGATCCGATGCTCTTCCGGCAGCCGCTGCACCGACGCGGGCAGCGCTAGGTCGCCGGGCAGTTTCGAGCCAAGCTCGCGCGCGATCACGGGCAGCACCTGGGCGCTACTCGCCTTGATCTGATCTGGCGACTCGAGCTCGTGCACATAGCGGAGCTCCGCCACCAGCTCACCGCGGAAAACGTAGGCCATTCCGCTACCGAGCGCGGCGGCGGCTCCCGCTTGCAGCGGAGCCGGCGCGACCTCCAAGGGATCGCCGTCCGCGACCACACGCTTGGTGAAGAACGCGAAGGCCGCCTCCGGCGAAGCAAAGCGCGACAACGTTACCGTCACGTTGCCTGGCGAGCCCTTGCCGTCCACGTATTGAACCGTGACGACCCGCTTCAGCCCGAAGCTCTTGTAAACTTCGCATTCGCCGTCGAAGAGATCGCACACGGCATCGAGCGGCAACGCAGCGGACTCACCGAAGGTCTTCGCGTCTCCATTCGGATCCACGCAGTAGTCCCCCGCCACGCGCGGGAAGTAATTCCCACTCACCGAATCCTTCACCGTGCCTCCACCGGGACCGCACGCCCCGCGCTGAGAGCTCACGACAGGCGGCGGTGGAGGCGCGCCCTCCGACGGCTCGACCTTGCGCTTGCAAGCGCCTGCACAGAGAAACAAGAGCACGGCGAGGCGGGTAAGATTTCCACTCATGAGGATTGCACGCGGTTCGGCCCCACATAGACCGGCGCTCGTTACCGGGCAAATCCCGAGCACCGACTGCCGGGCTCGGGCACCTTGGCCCCGCGAAGGTTGCGCCGAAACCAGGGGTTCGGGTGAGCGATTGCCTACACCGGTGCCGTGCAACGTTTGCGGGGCGCTGAAATCCTTACGGCCAGAGCGCACCCTGCGCATAAAAATCTGCTTTGATTCCGCGGGCATCAGGCGGCAGAACCCGGCACGCCCCTTGCTCAGTGGAGAAAGCACCCTTGTCCGTAATGGCCTGTCCCAAACGCACACCTCGGCTTCGCGGCTTCACATTGGTGGAGCTGATGGTGGTGGTTTTGATCGTCGCCATCTTGGCCGCAATCGCTGTCCCCTCCCTGGTCGAACGGCTGCGCGAGCGGCGCTCCGCCGAGGCTGCCCAGCGTATCGCGGCGCTCTATCGAGGTGCGCGCATGCGCGCGATGGGGCGCGGTGCCGCCATCCTGGTGAGCTTCGATAGCGGAGTGTTCACCGTGCAGGAGGCACAGCGCCCGCCACTCGAGGAGAACGCCAACTGCGTCGGGGAGCCGGCGTCGAGCTGCGTCAACACTGACTGGTCGAAAGCGACCAACTACACGACCCTGTCGCGCTTCGACCCCGCTCACAGAAGCGAGTACGAGAACCTGACCGTCAGCGCGACACCCGCGACCGCGACGCACGTCGACGTCTGTTTTACGCCGATGGGACGCGCCTACTACCGGACGGATACGCAGCCATTTAGTACGCCCATGGTCCAAGTCTCGACCTACACCGTGGCGCGCAGCGGTGGTCTGACGCGAACGGTCACGGTGTTGCCCAATGGAACCGCGAGGCTCGCCCTATGAAGAGGCCGACGAGCAGCCGCGGCTACACCTTCGTCGAGCTTTTGATGTCGCTCCTGATCTTCTCAATCGGTGTCACGGGCGTCATCGCGATGCAGAAGGTCACGGTCACCTCGAATCAGCACGCCAAAGATCTGGCCATGGCGACCCAAATTGCTCAGGGCTGGATGGACCAGCTGCAAACCGACGCCATCGCATGGAATCATCCGTCCGCGCCGCCGGACACCACCTCGGACATCGGCGAGACGGTGTGGCTTTCGAGCGTTTCTCAAGCCAACACGACCTGGGTGCGACCGGTGTACAGCACGGCGCGGCGTTTCGGGCCCGCCTTCGACGCGCGGGGCAACGCCATCGACCCGGCGCAACAGCCAAACAGCGTGAAGTTTTGCACGCATCTGCGGCTGTCCTGGCTCTACCAGCCGACTGGGACAACGACTGGGGGTGGCCTCATTCGCGCCGAGGTGCGCGTCTTTTGGTTGCGGGATGGGCAGACGCGCCCGTCGAACGTTGGGATCTGCAGTCAACAGCTCGATGCCAACACGGTGGGCGCCGACGTCGCGCGCTATCACTTCGTGTACGACGTCTCCGCAGTCAAGGAGAACATGTGGCAGCGCTGAGCCGCACGGCGGTTGAGGTCAGGCGCCCGTCGCTCGGAAGCGCGCCACGGCCGCGCGCGTGGGGGCGCCGGGCGCGGCGCGGCTTCACGCTCATCGAGCTGTTGGTCGCGCTGACCGGCGGCCTATTTATCTCGGTGGCGGTGTTCGCGATGGCCCGCGATGCCAGCCGTTTTTACCAGCGTGAAGGGCGCTTGGCGAATGCGACGCTGGCGGCGGTCGTCGGCTTCGACAGGCTCAGAGCTGACATCGCGCGTGCAGGCTTCCTGGGCACCCCGAACATCCAGGCCGATCCGCTGGTCTGTGATCGACCGATCACGGCGGGCACGTCGAAGCTGCTCTTCAACTTGGCGAGCGTTTGGGTTGGGACTGGCAGCAATGGCTCGCCGAGTAACGCCGTGCTCGACACGTATTTGAAGGATTTCCCCGGCAAGCGGGCGCACAAGCTGCTGCTCAGCGGCTCGTACAGCTCAGCGGACGAGTATCTGGCCGTGGTGAGCCCGAACAGCGCGGGCAGTTACTCCGTTTACCTACAGCTCGGGACGAGCGCGCTCGCTCGCCTCGGCTGGGATACGGCGTCACCGAGCGCCAAGGCGCTGCTCCTGGCTCAAATCTTCGCGGCGGGGCGCGGGCTGCGCATCGTCGACACCGAGGGACGCGCGCACTTCGGCGTGATCTCGGCGGCCAGCGTCGACCCGGGCACAGGGCAGCCGTTGATCACACTGCAAGCGGTGCCAGCGCTCACCTTCAGCTACAGCCAAACGCGGCTGTGCGGCATCGCAGGGCACGGCGAAAACAGCAGGGTTAGCGTGATCAATTTCATCCAGTACGACATCCGCAGCCTGAAGGACAATTCGAACTTCAGCGGAGCAAACGCAAACTACGCGGACCTCTACAGCGCCAGCGCGACGGCCAGCGGGAAATCGATCGTGGACGCGTGGGAGCAGAACCGCGCCGAGCTCGTGCGCGCCGAGTTCGACGTGGACAATAACCCGCTCACCGTAAACTCGGTGAACCTGGAAGAGCTCGTGGCAGAGTACGCGGTGGATTTGCGCATCGGAGTCACTGCCGTCACCACGACCCCGCCGCAGGAGCCCGCGTTGACGCACCTCGACGAAGGGGACACCGGCTTCGAAACTTACACGAGCGCACCCAGCAATGGTGGCCTGCCGCAACGCGTGCGAGCGCTGCGCGTCCGACTGAGCGTGCGTTCACGCGAGGCCGATCGTGATGAGCAGAATTTCGCGGGCGGGCTCTATCGGATCGCGCTCGGCGCGTCGGGCAAGGGCCCCTTCGCTCGGGTGCGCACTCTGCAATCGGATGTGATCCTCAACAACAACGCAGGAGTGCAGACGTGGTGAGGCTGAGCTCGAGGTCCGCTCGCCACAAGGCGAACGAGCGCGGCGCCGCCGTGTTCGTGGTGGTGATGGCGATCACGATGTTGACCGCGGTCGGACTCTTCGCCGCCTACTCGGCGACGCTGGTCGATCAAGCGGCGGGCTACGACCGTCTGGCCCAGCAGACGCAGAAGCTCGCCGAGTACGGGCTTCTCACGGCGAGTGCCGAGCTGTCGTCGGGCGCCGCCCAAGATTACGTGGGCCAAATGATGGCGGCCGCCAAACCGCCCGCGGATGCCTCTTCGAAGCCGCCCGTGTGCGCCTCGAACATGGGCCACGCGAGCATGCCCTGCTACCGAATCACGTACGACGCGCTCACGGAGAAGACCAAGCAAACCGCGGGCGAAAGCCTCTTGGAAGACCAGGCGGGCACAGTCGAAAACGTGGTCGGTAGCGGAGATTCGCGCGGTGACTTCGATGTGGAGCTCACGGAGCCGATGCAAGTCACGCTCGGGGTGGCGGGCAGCGAGTTGAGCGAGAACGGCTCCACCCACTTCAACTACGCGCGCCTCACGACCACGACGTTCGCGAACTATCGCCCCGCCGGCACCGCCGCTTGCACCAACGCGGTTGCGACGATGAGCGGCCAGCAATCTCTACGCGCCCACCTGATCATTGGGCCTATCCAACAATGAGAGCACAGCCCATGCGAGCCAAGCCCACAGCAGTGTCGAAAACCACGCCAACCGGAGGTCGCGCTCGCCTGGGTGCTGCGGCAAGGCGAGCGTTACTGGCAGGCCTGGGCCTCGGCGCCGTCATCGCGCAGAGCGGCAGCGCGCGCGCGCAAACGGACGTGAACCCGGCCCTGCCGGACGTGTTGCTGTTGGTCGATACCTCCGGATCGATGGAATACAAGGTCGGCAGTACCGACTTTCCGAAGTGCTACCCAGACGGCAGCCAGGCGAGCGAGAAGAGCCGCTGGGTCGAGCTCGTCGAGGTGCTCACCGGCTCGATTCCGAACTACCGCTGTCAGACGATCGATCGCACAGCCGCCTCATTTGCCACGGGCGAATACGCCCTGCCCGGCAACGTCAAACCCTACGACTACCTGTACGAGGACCCCTTCCATCGTTTGCTGAGCGGCAACTGCGCGATGGGCCCTGGCACGCTGCCCTCGAATCCGTTCGATTTCCCGAGCTCGGCCATCAACTACCACGACTACGCCAGCGTCAACAGCAGCTGCAGTCCGTTCAATCCGTCGCAAGACGGCATCTTGGATGCGTTCGAGAATTCGATTCGCTTCGGGTTGATGACCTTCGACCCCTTGAGCGATCCGAGCACTGGCTTGTCGGGGAGCTTGCCGGACTACCCAGGCGGGGTGAAGGGTACTTGGAGCTACGTCTGGGGCTCTCCGACGCAGGGCAAGCCTGTCGGCTGCAACACTTTGCAGGATTTCGACGTCGGCGCGCGCAACGCGGCAGCCCCGCCCTGGGAAGGGCGTATGGTCGCGTTCGGCGACCCAAGCCCGGGCAGCAACGCCTTCAAGACCAAGAAGCAGTACATCGAGCAAGTATTGCTGATGACCCGCCCGTACGGCCCGACCCCAATCGCAGGGCTGATGAACGACGCGCGGGATTTCTTGAACAACGACAGCTCGAAGGATCCTCTGAACTCGTCGCTGGATTTCGGGCCACGCAATGATCCCTACGTGACCGACACCGTGAATGGCGGCGACGGTTGCCGCAAGCGGTACGTCATTCTGTTGAGCGACGGGCAGCCGAACCTGGATCTGCGTCCCGCCTGCGGCGACAAGCCGAACTGTCCGTTCGACAAGCCCGAAGATGTCGCGCTCGCTCTAGCCACGCAGCAGCACCCGATTGAGACTTTCGTGGTCGGCTTCGCGCTCTCCAAGTTCGACATCAAGGGGCGCGGCCTAACGGCGTGCAACGACCTCACCGACTCGGACTTCAACGAGAGCAACCCGGGTGCGCTCTGCAACAGCACCGACCCGGACAACAAGGCCAACAGCGCGCTGCAGGCTTGCTGCGCGTTGAACCGCATCGCCGTCAAGGGCGGCCTCGGCGTCTCCCCGCGCGCATTCTTCGCCGATAACCGCGACGAATTGGCGTCGGCGCTCAGCAAGATTCTGACCTCGACGACGCAGGTCACGAGCCGCACGCAACCAGTCGTGTCCGGCGCAGCTGCAGGCTCGCAGGGCTTTCGCTTCTACTCGTCGGTGCGACCGGTCTCGTTCCAACCCTGGGTCGGCATCCTCGAGCGCCAACGTTACCAGTGTGACTCCGGCCTGAAGCCCACGGCGCTGCCGGTCAATCGGGAAGAGCAAGACGACTTCGCGGCCAACGTGAACGCGCACCCGCGCGATCGGGTCTTCGTGAGCATTCACGCTGGCGTGGGCTCGGACCCGGTGGAGTCGGGCGCGAGCATTCGGCCTTACTACAAGGTGACGAGCGGCACGGAGGACGGGGCCAAGCTCTATTCGGGCACGCGCTACGCCGGCACCGACGACTCGTTCGTGAGCCAGACCAGTGCCGCGATGATCAACGTCACCGACACGACCTGCGCGGCCGACGGTTCGATCACGGCAGCCAAGTGCCGCGATCGCTATCTGCAATGGTTGGTCGGGCGCCCCAATGGAACGCCCTTTACGCGCTGTAAGAGCGCGGACCAATGCTACCTGTTCGGCGATATTTTGCATTCGACGCCGCGCGTGGTCGGCCCCCCGTCGGATTTCATTCCCGACGATAGCTACCAGCGCTTTCAGAAGCTGCGCCAGACACGGCCGTTCGTGCTCTACACCTCCACGAACGACGGCTTCTTGCACGCTTTCAAGGTCGCGCCGAGCGATCCCAAAGACGACGACAAGGTGATTGGGCAAGGGCCGAAGCTGAACGAGCTGTGGGCCTTCGTGCCGCCAGCAGTGCTGCCATTCCTGCGCGGCCAGTATCCGTTCACGCACCAAGCGCTGCTCGACGGTGTGCCCGTCGTGAAGGACGTCGTAGCCACAGACCCGGTCAGCGGCGCGGTGAAGGACATCCAGCTTCAACGCTCGCGCACAGAAGCCCAAGCGGGTCTCGGCAGCTGGCGAACGATCTTGGTTCAGAGCTTCGGTAGCCAGAGCCCTGCTGGCGGCGGGTACTTCGCGGTCGACATCACGGATCCGGTGCTCGGCGACTTGACCAACGACGACAAGGGCCCGCGCTTCCTCTGGCAGCTGACCACCGACGCCGGAGGCAAGCCGCTGTTCGGGAAGGGCGGCACTCCGGTCATCACGACCTTGTTTTTCGATCCGACCGGGACGGGCTCGCCGGACAATGCCCTCGAGATCCCAGTCGCGTTGCTGCCAGGCGGAGCCACCACACCAGGCAGTCTGGGCACTCCCGCGCAGGGTTGCCCGGCAGGCGGGCGCACCTTCACGACAGCGAGTACCGCCTACCCCCCGCGTTCGCGCGTGCTCTGTTACGACGATAGCCAGAAGCCCGGGCGCTCACTCACCATCGTGCGCCTCGACAGCGGCGAAATCATCCGCACCTTCCGCCAGGATGCGCTGGAAATCACGGACCTAAATCTTAGAAACCGGGTATTGGTCGCTAACATCGACTCGCCCATCACTGGGCAGCCGGTGGCTTTCCCGGCAACGACCGGCGCCGTCGCGAGTCGCGCCTTCGTCGGCGATCAGGACGGGCGAGTTTGGAAGGTGAATGTCGCTTCGGTCAACCCAGCCGACTGGAAGATGGAGCTCTTCTTCGACGCCTTTCCCGCGAGCTTCAGCGACTCGAGCGATACCAACGACTTCAAGAGCGGCCAGCCCATCACGCTGTCTCCCGTCATTTCCGTGAACGATGCCGGCGACCTGACCGTCAACGTCGCAACCGGCGACCAGGATACGCTCGGTGCATCGCCGACAACCAAGAACTACGTGTGGTCTTTGACCGAGCACACGAGCAACAACCGCACCAGCTCGGACACCCAGCGTAACTGGTACTTGCCGTTTACCAACGGTGAGCGTGCCGTCGGCCAGCTCTCACTATTCAACTCGCAGCTGTTCTTCACGAGCTTCGCCCCTCCCTCATCCAGCGCGAACGCCTGCAGCAGCGGCACCAGCAAGGTGTGGGGCCTCGACTATCTCGCACCACTCGACTCCAAGAAGGCTAGCCCCCAGGTCGGCAAGGGCGGCGAACCGCGCTTGCCGGACCCTGACCAACAGGGGAATTTCGTGCAGTCGCTCACCGCAAAGCAAGTCGCTGGCTCGACCAGCGCGATCATCTTCGGCGTCTCGGTCGCGCAAGAGCCGTCCTGCAGCCAGACGGCGACGGGAGCCTCGAATGACTTCCTCGGCTACAAGGCGGCGGAGACGCTGACCCACGTGAGCCCCGGCAAGTTCCAGCTCGTCATGCACGTCGGGGGCCAAGCGAACACCACGGCCTCCGGTAACCAGCAATCGAACGTGAAGACTGTGGACCTCCAACCGCCGGCCAGC
>JAEUAF010000219.1 GCA_019695485.1 Sorangium sp. | reverse complement strand
CCGCCTGCTCGAAACTGAGCCGCTCGGGGACGGGCAGGGTCAGGTTCTCGTGAACGCGCACGAGCTCCGCATAGCCACCGCCGCCGAGCAACGCCATCACGCGATCGCCAGGCTTCGGCCCCTGCACTTCGCGCCCGACCTCGCGCACGATCCCCGCGCATTCGAGGCCGAGCACGTCGCTCTCTCCGGGCGGCGCCGGATAAAGGCCGCGTCGTTGTAGGAGATCAGCGCGATTCAAGGCGCTCGCGTGGACCTCGATCAAGACTTCGTGAGACGCCGGGTGCGGCTCCGCGAGCTCCACCAGTTGGAGCACCTCGGGACCCCCCACCGACTTTGCGACGACGGCGCGCATGCTCAGAGTGTGGTCAGGTACGCCGCGCCGATGATGCCCGCTCGCTCTCCGAGCTCACTCGCGAGCAGCGGCACTTCGGCGAGCGGCGGCGCGAAGGTGTGGGCGCGTAACGCGCTCCGGATGTGGGGCTCTGCCAAATCGAGCGAGCCCGAAATCCCCCCGGTGAACACGATGGCGTTCAGATCGAGCAGGTTTTGCACCGCGGAGAGCCCGCGACCGAGCGCGTCACCCATCGCGGAAAATATCGTGAGACCAGCGGCCTCGCCACGTCGGGCGCTCTCCGCAATCGGCAAGACCTCGTTCGGCTCGCTGCCGGCGAGCTCCTTGAAGCGCCGCACCAGAGCTTTGGTACCGGCGAACGCCTCGACGCAGCCGCGCTGACCGCAAGCGCACAGCGGCGCATCCGGGGACCGATCGATATTCAAGTGGCCGAACTCGCCAGCGAAGCCGTTGGCTCCGGGGTAGAGCATGTGTCCGAGCACGAGGCCCGCACCGATACCAGTGCCAAGCGTGACCATCAGGAAGCTCGGGTGTTCACGGCCGTGCCCGTAAAGGCGCTCGCCGAGCGCGGCGCTCGTCGCGTCGTTTTCGACCGCGATGGGGCAGCCGCCGAGGCGCCGCGAGAGCTCCGCGGCGACGTGCACCCCAGCGAAGCCGGGTACGTTCGTGAGCCGCCAGCAGCGCCCTTCGGCGTCCACTTCTCCCGGGATGGCAACGCCGACTGCTTCCGGCTCGGGAGTGAGTCGCAGCACGGTGCTGGCAATCAGATCGAGTACGTCATCGGGGCTCGCGCTGCTGCCGGTCGCGGCTGAGGTAGAACGCAGCACTTCGCCGCCTTCGACAGCGCCGGCCTTCACGTGCGTCCCTCCGAAATCCACTCCGATCAGCATGGAGCTTGGAACCCATAGATGACACTGAAACTCCACGAAACACAGCCAAATTTAGCGGGGGCATAGCCCCCCGCAGGCGCCAGGGTAAGGTCGTGTAAGCGCCCACCACACGGATTCTTGTAGGCTCCTGCCGTCATGTCGACGCTCCGCATCGCGACACTCAACATTTGGAACAAGTCTGGCCCGTGGCTCTCGAGGCTCGCGCTGATTCGACGGGAGATCGAGCGACTCCAGCCGGCCGTTCTGGGGCTTCAAGAAGTGCTGCGCTTCGCGCCGCAGGGCCGCCCGCATTTCGTCGCGTCCGAAGCGACGTGTCAGGCCACCGAGATCGGTGCGGGCTTTGACTACTCCGTGGCGTACGCAGAAGCCTCCGACTACGGCGGCGGCTTGATGTTCGGCAACGCGCTACTCAGCCGATTTCCGATCCTCAGCACCCAAAGCTTCATCCTGCCCGGGCTCGAGAGTGGCGAGTCGCGCTCACTCTTGCACGCAGTTCTCGACACGCCCTACGGGCAGTTGCCCGTGTTCGTGACGCATCTGAACTGGAAGTTCCATCAGGGCAGCGTGCGGCTCGCACAGGTGCGATTCATCGCCGATCGAGTGGCTGAGTTAGCGCCGATTCGGGGCCCATTCTTGCCACCCGTCCTGATGGGTGACTTCAACGCGGAGCCGGAAGCGGACGAGATTCGGTACCTGCGCGGACTCTCGGTGGTAGACGGTCGCAGCGTGTTCTTTGCGGATGCCTGGGTCTACGGCGGCGACGGCGGTCCGGGCGCGACCTACGATCGCAACAACGACTATGCGCGTTTGGCGCGGGAGCCCTCGCGCCGCATCGACTACATTTTCGTGCGGGGGCCAGACGCAGCGTTGCGCGGCGAGCCGATGCAGACGGAGCTCGCGTTTGCCGCGCCCGAGGCGAGTCCCTCGGGCGTGGTTTGGCCGTCCGATCATTTCGGAGTGGTGACAGACCTGTATCTGCTGGCGCGGAGCCCGTGAGCGCGCCACGCCGTCCGAATCGTCGCCGAAAGTGTGGCGCCGGGCCGCCCATGCCGGATTTTCTCGGAAGTTTTGGGCGGACTAGCGAAGTCTCGCCGAATTTGTCAAGCTTCGCCGCGAAATTATGAAGCACGTCGTCAACCACGATCTCGGTCAAGAGCGCGCCAAGAAAGTCGCCGAATCTGCCCTGAGCACGTACAAGGAGAAGTTCTCCAAGTACTCGCCCAAGGTGGACTGGTTGTCGGCGAACACGGCGCACATCTCGTTCAACGTCAAAGGCCTGAACCTGAGCGGATCACTGGAGGTGCTCGAACGCAGCATCGAGATGGATCTCGACGTGCCGTTCATGCTGCGCCCCTTCAAAGGCCAAGCGCTCAGCGTGATCGAAGGCGAAATCAACGAGTGGATCTCGCGCGCCAAGAGCGAAGGCGTCTGACCGGCGACCTCCATCCCGTAAACGTCCACGTGCCCGAACACGCCCTGTTCACGTTTACGGCGGGCCGCAGGTTCAACGACCTAGCCGAGCAGGTCGAGCACCATGCCTGGCGCGCGGGCTTTCGCTGCGCCGCTGCGTTCGAGGGCCGCGAGCACTTGCAGCACGCAGGCCTCGTCCCATGCGTCGCCGATGATCTGTAGGCCTACGGGCATGCCGTCATCGTCGCTACCGACCGGCGCGCTCGCAGCGGGCAAGCCGCTCAGGTTGGCGAGGAATGCGTAGCGGCACGTCGCTTTGAGCCCGGGCGGATCGATGAAGCCAAAGCGTGCTTCGGCGTCGGTCACGCTGAGCGGGCCGATGGCCGTGGTGGGGAAGGCGAGTACGTCGACGTTCGCCAAGATCTCCGCGAGCTCGCTGCGGAGCGCGCTGCGCAGACGCTGCGCATCCACATAGTCTTCGGGACCGAAGCTCTCGAGTCCTGCGAGCGCGAGCTGCACGTCGAGCCCGAGCTCATCCATGTGCTTCTTTCGCACGGGCGCGAGCCCGACCAGCGCTTCGAGCCCGACGGTGAGCACACCGATGGGCCCCGCCCATTTGAGCAGCTTGGTTTCGAGTTCCACGACGAGCGCGCCGTCGGCCTGCAAGGCCTCGAGCGCTGTGTTACACGCGCGCCGGATGGCGGGCGAGGCGTCGGCCCATTCGTCGCGGTCGACGCCGATGCGCAACCCGCGCACACCACGGCCGAGGGCTTGGTAAAGTTCGTCTGGCGCGAACGGCGGAGCCGCGAGGCTTGCGGGATCGTCCGCGTCGGCGCCTGCGCTGATTTGAAGGAACTCCGCCAGGTCGAGCGAACAGGTGGCGAGAGGGCCCAAGTGAACCACGGAGGTGACGCCGGGTTCGCCGAGCCCCGTCGTTGGAATTCTGCCGTAAGTTGGCTTGATCCCGAAGACTCCAGTGTGCGCGGCGGGGACGCGGATCGAGCCGCCCGCATCCGCCCCGAGCGAGAGCGGCGCGACGCCGGTGGCTACCGCGACGGCGGCGCCGGTCGAGCTGCCACCTGCCAAACGCGTCGGGTCGTGCGGATTTCTCGGCATGCGCCGATGCGGATTTCCGCCGAGCGGAGAGAGGCCGAACTCGGTCATCGGCGTCTGACCGATCAGCACCGCTCCCGCTCGACGCAGCCGAGCCACGCTGAGCGCGTCCTTCGCCACCGGGGCGTGGCTTCGGTAACTCGTGCCGAGTCGCGTGGGGAAGCCTTCGATGTCGAGCTCTTCTTTGGCTGTGAAGGGCACGCCCTCGAGGCGACTGCGCGCGCTGCCGTTGGCGATGCGGGCCTGGCTCTCTAGCGCCGCGCTTCGCGCGCGCGCGTCGTCGTAGCCAGAGAGCGGGCCGAGCGACGGCACGCGTCCCGAGAGTTCCCGCGCGCGAGCGAGCGCGCGTCGCGCCACTTCTTCGGGCGTGGTGCGGCCTCGAGCGTAGGCCTGCGAGAGTTCGCGCGCGCTGCGTGGTAGCCCATCACGCTCGGGCACCCCGAGATCCAAGCTCGATCGGCCGTGGCTCTTGCGCGCGCACTCTGGTGCGTGACTGAACGGAAGCCAGCCACGCATACTGCTCGGCAGCTCGCGGAGCGCGTCGATGCCCAACTCTTTGCGCAAGAGGCCCGCGACGAGACCGCGCGCGGGCGTGCGTCGGACGGCGGTCACGAGCGCATCGAGCGCACGGCCGGAGAGGCGGCCTACCGGTAGCGTCGGCATCGGGGCCGCTTCTATATCAGCCGGCCGCGCGTGTTTGCAGCAGGGACGTACGCGGAGCCGCGTTTCTTCGACGAACTTGCGGAGTGAGTGGTTCGTGGCCTGGAATTCCCCCGGAAACGCGCCCTTAGCCTGGCGGAAAGGCCTGATTTTTCCTTGCCTCCACGACTCTGCGCCCTTTCAAACGGCGAGCGGGGTTGGTATTCACAAGGCATCGTGAGTGCGGTCAAAATCAACACCCCCGTCGAAGAACTGGCGCTCGACCCCGCAGCGCTGCGCGAAAGCTTCCTGCGGCACCTGCAGCACACGCAGGGCAAACACCCTGTCGCTGCGACGCGGCTCGACCATTTCATGGCGGTGGCGCGCTGCGCGCGCGACCGCATGTACGATCGCTGGACGCGAACCTGGCATCGCCGCGAACGCCAGCAGCCGAAGGTCGTTTACTATCTCTCGCTCGAGTACTTGCTGGGCCGCCTGTTAGAGGACGGGCTCATCAACCTCGGCATGCGCGAGCCGATGGCTGAGGCGCTCGCGAGCGTGGGCGTCGATCTGGAACAGGTGCTGAGTCAGGAGCCCGATCCCGGGCTCGGCAACGGCGGCCTCGGACGTTTGGCGGCGTGCTTCCTCGATTCGATGGCCACGCTCGGCATTTCCGGGATGGGCTACGGCATTCGTTACGACTACGGCATTTTCCGGCAGGAGATCGTGGGCGGCACGCAGACCGAGGCGCCGGATCAGTGGCTTCAATACGGTAACCCTTGGGAGATTGCGCGGCCCGAGCGCGTCTACAAGGTGCGCTTCGGTGGTCGCGTCATCCATTACACGGGCAGTTCCGGGCGGCTCACGCACGAGTGGATCGACACCCACGATGTGTTGGCGATGGCTTACGACGTGCCGGTGCCCGGCTATCGCAACCAAGTCGTCAACACGCTTCGGCTCTGGTCGGCCAAGGCCACGCGCGACTTCGACATTTCGTACTTCAATCGCGGCGATTACATCAAAGCGGTGGAGGAGAAGTTCTCGACCGAGAACATCTCGCGCGTGCTCTACCCGAACGATCAGCAGCCCGCCGGCAAAGAGCTGCGTCTGAAGCAGGAGTACTTCCTGGTCTCCGCCACGCTGCAGGACGTGGTGTCGCGCCATTTGCGCTACCACCCCGATCTTTACAGCTTCCACGAGCAGGCCGTGTTTCAGATGAATGACACGCATCCGGCTCTCGCCGTGGCGGAGCTGATGCGCATGCTGATGGATGACCACGGTATGCCCTGGGATCATGCCTGGTCGCTGACGCGTCGTTGCTGCGCGTACACGAACCACACGATTTTGCCGGAAGCCCTCGAGCGCTGGCCGGTGTGGCTGATGGAGCGCGTGCTGCCCCGCCATCTTCAGATCATCTACGAGATCAACCACTGGTTTCTGGGTGAGGTGAAGAAGCGTTTCCCCGGTGAGGACGAGCGCATGGGCCGCATGTCGCTGATCGAAGAGGGGCCCGAGCGCCAGGTGCGCATGGCAAACCTGGCGGTCGTCGGTGGCAGTCGCGTGAACGGCGTGTCGGCACTGCACTCGCATCTCTTGCGCGAGCGACTGTTCAAAGATTTCTACGATTTCGAGCCGGCGAAGTTCATCAACGAGACCAACGGCGTGACCCCACGCCGCTGGCTCTTGAAGTGCAATCCGGGCCTGGCCTCGCTCATCAGTTCGCGTATCGGTGACGGCTGGGTGACTGACTTGGACCAGCTCGAGCGCCTGGCGCCGCTGGCCTCCGATCCGGAGTTTCAACAAGAGTGGCAGAAGGTGAAGCTCGGCAACAAGGAGCGCCTCGCCGGGCTCCTGAATCGCCAGTTCGGGATCGAGCTCGACCCGACGCATTTGGTGGACTCGCACGTGAAGCGCTTTCACGAGTACAAGCGCCAGCTGCTCAACGTGCTGCACATCATCTCGCTGTACCTCTCGTATCGGCAAAAGCCGCCGCACGAGGCGGTGCCGCGCACGTTCATTTTCGCGGGAAAAGCGGCGCCTGGCTACGACATGGCCAAGCGCATCATTCACCTCATCAACTGCGTCGCCCAGGTCATCAACCACGACCTGAGCGCGCGGCCCTACCTGCGTGTGCTGTTCGTGCCAAACTATGGGGTCACCCTGGCCGAGCACATCATTCCTGCGAGCGATGTATCGGAGCAAATCTCGACGGCCGGCATGGAAGCGTCCGGTACCGGCAACATGAAGTTCGCGCTCAACGGCGCCTTGACGATTGGCACGCTCGACGGCGCCAACATCGAGATCCGGGACGCAGTCGGCGAAGAGAATATGTTCTTGTTCGGGCTCACCGCCGAAGAAGTGATCCAGGCGCGTGAGGGCGGCTACGATCCGCAGCAGGTGTATTATGCCGAGGCTGCTCTGCGCACGGCGCTCGACGCGCTCGCTTCCGGCATGTTTTCACCCGAGGAACCAGGGCGTTTCCGCCCGATCGTCGACTCGCTGCTGCACGGCGGGGACACATACATGGTGCTGGCGGATTTCCTCAGCTACCTCCACTGCCACCGCAGCATCGAAATGGCGTACCACGATCAGGCGGGCTGGACGCGCAGGTCCATCCTCAATGTGGCGCGGATGGGGATGTTCTCGAGTGACCGCACCGTGCTCGGTTATGCTCGTGACGTGTGGGGCGTTTACGTGCCGCCGGCAAAAGGCGGCTTGCACCCGCTTCCGAGCATCACTCCTTCGGGCATGCCGGCACC
>JAEUAF010000135.1 GCA_019695485.1 Sorangium sp. | reverse complement strand
GACTGGCATGATGAGTGCTTTGAGCGACGTGGCCCATGGAAGAGTCGACGCTGGTTTCGCCGCTCGCCGATACCTACACGGCCGGCGATGTCGTGTTCGGCAAGTATCGACTGCAGTCTGCGATCGGTGAGGGAGGACAGGCATCGGTTTGGCGAGCGATCCACCTCGGCCTGGAATCGGAGGTGGCGATCAAGCTCGTGCGTGCGAGCCAGGGGGACGCGGCCAGTGTGGCGCGTTTGTTCCGCGAGGGGCGCGTGGGGGCGCAGCTCAGTCACCCCGGCATCGTGCGCGTGATTGATGCCGGCCAGTCAGAGTCCGGCGATGCGTTTCTGGTGATGGACTTGTTGGAGGGTGAGACGCTCGGCAACCTTCTGATGCGCGTCGGGCGACTTTCTCCCAACGAGACGCTGCGTCTGATGCTCCCGATCGCAGACGCGCTCGCGTACGCCCACGCCCATGGCTTCGTGCATCGCGATATCAAGCCCGACAACATCTTTCTGTCAGGCACGAACGGCGCGATCCAGCCGAAGCTCTTGGATTTCGGGGTCGTTAAGGTGCAGCGGAGTCGAGACCGGCTGACGGCGCGAGGGGCGGTGGTGGGCAGTCCGGCATTCTTCTCGCCGGAACAGGCGCGCGGCGAGCCCACGCTCGATGAACGCACCGACATCTGGTCGTACTGCGTGACGCTCTACGAGTGCGTGACGGGACAGCTGCCATTCGACGGCGACACGGCGAGCCAACTGTTGCGCGCCATCTCGC
The DNA here is from genome assembly GCA_019695485.1 of Sorangium sp. Taxonomy (GTDB): domain Bacteria; phylum Myxococcota_A; class Polyangia; order Polyangiales; family Polyangiaceae; genus PMG-095. The sequence continues at coordinate 2,171 of JAEUAF010000135.1, read as the reverse complement.
AGCACGAGCCACCGCCGATTCGGGACTTGGGGGTGAGCGATGAGCGGCTGTGGAGCGTGCTCGCGCGCGGGCTCGCCAAGGAGCCGAGTGAACGCTGGGCCTCGATGCGAGAATTGGGCGACGAACTCGCAGCATTGCTGAGGGAGCGCGAAGAGCCGGCGGACGGCGGTCGCCCTGCACGTGAGGTCAGCGCGCCTGGTGTCGCTATGCTGAAGAGGCACCTCGTAGGTGCCAAAGCCGGCATCGCGCTGGCGCTGTCGGCGGCGCTCGTCGCGCTGGGGATCGCCGAGCTGCGTGCGGGTAGCGCCGTCGCCTCGAGTCGCGCGGACTCGAGCGCTGTGAGTGGCGCGGCGCCGGAAATTCCTGGTCTCGCGCTGCAGGCGCGCACGAAGATCGCGCCCGAAGAGCCGATACCAGCGCCGGTAGCCCGCCCGCCCGAGCCTTCGCCGAGCGCTGTGGCACCGGAAGCCGAGTCCGCGCGGCCCGTGGCAGCAGCGCCGAAGACGGTGCGCATGGCGAGCGAACTCCCCGCGGCGCGGCACGCGGAACCTCCGTGCCGCTGCAAATCCCCCGCTCTCGCGGCCAAGCACGTGCCAGCCGCGGAGCCCGAGCGCGCACGGCCTGCCCAGCGCGGCGATGTCGGTTTGTTGGACCCCTACTGATGGCGCGCAAACTCTATGGCTACTCGCTGCTGTCAGCGTGTCCGTGGCAGGCTCAGCGCCTGCTGATCGGCGTGGCGCTGTCGCTTTCGACGTCACGCGCTTTTGCCGAGGCCCCGGCGTCAACGCAGCCGGCCGCGCCGCAAGATCAGCCGCACGAGGCCGCGAAGGCCGCCTACGCGCGCGGCGCCGAAGCGTTCCGCGGAGGCCAGTTCGAGGAAGCGATTTCGCAGTTCTCGGCGGCGGATCGCCTGGTTCCGCGGGCAGAGCTCGCGTACGACATCGCGCGCGCTCACGAGCAGCTCCACAATGTGGGCGCCGCGCTCAGGTTCTATCTCGAATATTTGCGACGCGCGCCGACGGCTCGAAATCGCGATGAGGTCGAACGGCGCGTCGCTGCGCTCGAAGCCACGCTGATGGCCCGCGGTGTTCAGCTGCTCACCGTGCTCTCCACGCCCAGCGCGGCCGAGGTGCAGCTCGACGGGAAACGAGTTGGGAGCACGCCGTTCAGCGAGGAGCTCGCCCCCGGTAGCCATCGCCTCGCGCTTGGCAAAGCGGGCTACGAAGCCAGCGAACAGCTGGTCACGCTGACGCGCGAGCATGCGCTGCTCGTCGAGGTGTCGCTGCCAGCAGAGGGCGCGAGAAAGCCCACTCAGTCAGCGCCCTTGGCGGCAAAATCAGGCCGAGCTCCGAGCCCTCCGAGCCCGCGCGACGCCCGCACTCCGAGTGGCACGCGTCCCGCTCGAAGCGCAGGGTGGATCACGATTGGCGCCGGGGGAGCCGCGCTGATCGGTGGCGCAATCTGTGAAATTCTGCGGCGTAACGCGCAAAACGAAGCCGCTGCCGCGACGACGTCGCAGGTCCGCTTCCAGGATCGGCTCGAGGCCTCTGATAGCTACCAAACCGCGGCGCGCGTTTCGACGACGGTGGGTGCCACGCTGGTGCTCTCGGGCGCCGCGCTACTTTACTGGGATTCACGCCACGCGCAGGCATCGACTTCCGGTGCCGCATTTTTCTGCGCTCCGCGGCTCTGCGCCGCCAGCTGGGCGGCGAGGTTTTGAGCCATGAACCGACGAGTGATCCGTCGAGGCGTGATCGGGCGCAGCGCTAGGCACTCGTTCTCGAACGCACTCTGCTGCACGCTCGGGCTGTCGATCGTTGTCTCCTGCGCCAACGACGTCGAGCGCGACCTGTCCGGTCACCCCTGTCCGTGCATCAGCGGCTGGACCTGTGAATTCGGGGTCTGCGTTCCAAGTGGGGAGTCGGAAGCGGCCGCTGGTGGCAGCGCGTCAAGCGTGAACCCAGGCGCCGGAAGAGCGGCAGCTGAGGGCGGCGGTGGCGCGCGCTTCCCCACTGGAGACAACGGCGGCACCACGAGCGTGAGCGGCGTCGGCAGCGGGGGCGCACTCGGCGCGAGTGGGAGCGGCGTGGCCAGCGCCGGGACACTCGCGAACGGGGCGAACGGTGGCAGCGCGAGCGGCGTCGGCGGCGCGGGACGAGGCGGCAACGCTA
>JAEUAF010000033.1 GCA_019695485.1 Sorangium sp. | reverse complement strand
ACGGAGCGCATGCAGCGCTTCCTCGTGGCGGCGCGCGCGGTAGCAGAGGACACCGTAGAGCGCCCAGAGCCTCGCGTCCTCACGAGCCGCGTAGCAAGCCTCACGCACCGCCAACATCGCCTTCCGACCTTCCCCCTTCTTGCTGAAGCGGCGAGCCCGACGAAGAAGTGTTTCTTCTCGGTCGACGCTGACTACGGGGTGGAGTGGGCGACGCATCGTATTTTCCTTGCTTCACTATGCGGTCGCAAAACGAGAAAGTTTCCCCGCTTCGCGTCATTTCTGGGTCACACAAGCTAAATGAGTGGCACACCGAGCCTGGCGGCCTCACGTCGCGGTATGTTGGGCGCGTGGTGCGTTCCCGAGTTCCACGAATACTGCGCGCTGCCGAGCGTCCGGACTTTCCGGATCCAACGGAGGCGGACGCGCGCGGTCTCGTCGCCGCGGGCGGACTGCTCACGCCCAATTGGCTGCTCGACGCTTATGAGCGCGGCATTTTCCCTTGGTACGACGCGGGGATGCCGCCGCTCTGGTGGAGTCCGGATCCGCGCTGCGTCGTAGATGCCGATTCCATCCACATTTCACGCAGCATGCGGCGCTTCCTGCGCACGACGCAGTTTACCGTGTCGTTCAACCGCGCGTTCGCCGACGTCATGCGGGGCTGCGCGGAGGAGCGTGAGTCTGGAACCTGGATTTTGCCGGAGATGATCGAGGCCTACACGCGGCTCCGCGCCCTCGGCTGCGCTCATAGCGTCGAGGTGTGGCAGAGCGCGACGCTCGTCGGCGGGCTGTACGGCGTGCAGCATGGCGGGCTATTCGCGGCGGAGAGCATGTTCCACCGCGAAACGAACGCCTCCAAGTTGGCGCTGATCGCGGCCGTGCAGAACCTGTTCGCGGCGGGAGTGCGCTTGTTCGACGTGCAGTTTCTCACGCCCCACCTGGAGTCCCTGGGGGCCTACACCGTGCCGCGCACGGAGTATCTCGCGCGCCTTGGGCGGGCGGTGGGCGCTAGCGTCGATCTGCGGCCCTTCGAGCACGCCTTCCCGTTCCCCACGTGAACGCCCGCGCCAGCGCCCCCCAGGGCAGCGTGGCGACCCTATCGCGGCGCGTCCGGCCGAGACCCACGATGCGCCCGGCCGAGCCACGACCACCCATCCGGGCCCAGGCCAGAAACACCCATCCGGGCCATTGGCGGCGCGGAAAGCCTATCTGCCCGTTCCCAGACGGTCGAAACCAAATTTTCTCTCATTAATCTAGCAAGTTAGCCTCAATCCCCTAATTCCGATGCGTTTGGTGTTATATCCCGCCCGATGCTGGCCCCCGCAGATCCCCAAAAGGCCGTCGACCTGCGCTTGACCCACCTCCGACAGCTCGAGGCGGAAAGCATTCACATCCTGCGAGAAGTCGTGGCCGAGTTCGAGCGCCCGGTGATGCTCTACTCGATCGGGAAGGACTCGTCGGTGATGGTGCACTTGGCGAAGAAGGCCTTCCACCGCGGCAAGCTCCCGTTTCCACTGCTGCACATCGACACGACTTGGAAGTTCAAGGCGATGATCGAGTTTCGCGACAAGTTCTGTCGCGAGAACGGCTTCGACCTGCGCGTGCACACCAACAAGCAGGGCGTCGAAGAAGGGATCAACCCTTTCGACCACGGCGCGTCGAAGTACACCACGGTGATGAAGACCCACGCGCTGCTCCAAGCGCTGCACGAGGGCGGCTACGACGCAGCCTTCGGTGGTGCACGCCGCGATGAAGAGCGCTCGCGCGCCAAAGAGCGCATCTATTCGTTCCGCGATCGCTACGGGCAGTGGGATCCGAAGAACCAGCGCCCGGAGCTCTGGAACGTCTACAACGCGAAAATCAACAAGGGCGAGAGCATCCGCGCGTTCCCGCTCTCGAACTGGACCGAGCTCGATATCTGGCTCTACATCTACCTCGAGAGCATTCCGATCGTGCCGCTGTACTTTGCCGCGAAACGTCCCGTGGTCGAGCGCGAGGGCACGCTGGTCATGGTCGACGACGAGCGCATGCGCTTGAACCCAGGTGAGAAGCCGCACGACGAGCTGGTGCGCTTCCGCACGCTCGGTTGCTACCCGCTGACCGGCGCGATCCCCTCCAGCGCGACCACGCTGCCCGAGATTATCCGGGAGATGTTGCTCACCAAGTACTCGGAGCGCCAAGGCCGCCTGATTGACCACGACGAGGAAGCGTCGATGGAGACCAAGAAGCGCGAAGGCTATTTTTGAGAGGGCCCCAAGGCGCGCTGTTCGCGAAAACTTAGTCGCACCCCCTCCGCACCCTACCGATAGCGAATCCCATGCAGGAAACCGAGCTCATCCGAAAAGACATCCTCGCCTACCTCGAGCAGCATCAGCAAAAGGAGCTCCTGCGCTTCGTGACCGTGGGCTCGGTCGACGACGGCAAATCCACGCTGATCGGTCGGCTGCTGCACGACACGCATGGTGTCTACGAGGATCAGCTCAAGGCGGTGAAGCGGGCTTCCACGCGCGCCGGCATGGAGATCGACTTCTCGTTGTTCACCGACGGGCTGAAGGCGGAACGCGAGCAGGGCATCACCATCGACGTCGCCTATCGCTACTTTTCCACGGCGAAGCGCAAGTTCATCATCGCCGATACGCCGGGGCACGTGCAGTACACGCGCAATATGGCGACCGGCGCCTCCACGGCCAACGTCGCGATCATTCTGATCGACGCGCGCCTCGGTGTCCTCCAGCAGTCGCGACGCCACGCCTACATCGGCTCGCTGCTCGGAATTCCGCATTTGACCGTGTGCATCAACAAGATGGATCTCGAGGGTTACTCCGAGGCCGTCTTCAACAAGATCAAAGCGCACTTCAGCGAGTTCGTCGGGCAGCTCGGCTTCAAGGCCGTAACGTTCATCCCGGTGAGCGCGCTAGCCGGTGACAACGTCGTTCACCGCAGCACCGGCATGCCCTGGTACACGGGCCCCACGCTGCTCGAACACCTCGAAAGCGTGCCCGCGGCCGAGGACATCAACCTTTCGGACTTCCGGTTCCCGGTGCAGTACGTGATGCGCCCGGACCTCGATTACCGTGGTTTTTCGGGGACGATCGCTTCCGGCGTCGTGAAGAAGAACGACGTCATTTCGGTGCTGCCGTCGGGCAAGACGACGCGCATCGTCGCCATCGACACTCAGTCGGGCGAGCTCGAGGCTGCCCATGCGCCGATGAGCGTCACCCTGCGCTTGGCGGAGGAAATCGACATCAGCCGCGGCGACATGCTGGTGCATCCCGACAATTTGCCGGCGAGCGGGCGGCGCTTCGACGCGATGCTGGTCTGGATGAGCGAGCGCCCCCTCGATCGCCAGAAGAGCTACCTCTTGAAGCACACCACCCAGCGCGTGCGCGCCGAGGTGGAGCAAGTCGCGTTCACCACCAACCTCGAAACGCTGAAGCAAGAGCCCGCCACGCGGCTCGAGCTGAACGACATCGGCCGCGTGACGATCGCCTGTCACCGCCCGCTCTTTTACGACGCTTATCGCGGCAACCGCGGCACGGGCGCCTTCATTCTGATCGACTCGCTCACCAACAACACGGTGGCGGCGGGCATGATCTTGAGCGGCGACGCCGCGCCGGAGACACGTGACTCACAGCGCCCGCCGGCGCTCGAACGCGCCCACTCGCAGGTGAGCCACGACGAGCGCGCCGAGCGGCTCGGCCAAAAAGGCTGCACCGTGTGGCTCACCGGGCTCCCCGCGTCCGGCAAGACGGCGATCGCCTACGCGCTCGAGCGTCGCTTGTTCGACAGCAAGCGCCTGGCCATGGTCGTCGATCCAGACGATGGCCTATCGACGGGCGTGCAGCCGGACGGCTCGAGCCCCTGGCAGACGCCCGAGCTTGCTCGGCGCGCCACCGACGCCGGGCTGATTTGTGTGTTCGCTTACGCTTCGCCGCTGCGCGCGGATCGCGACGCTATCCGCGACACGGTGGGCAACGAGCGCTTCGTGGAAGTGCACGTGGACACCAAGCTCGCCGTACGCAAACAGCGCGCCGTGCGCGGCGACTACGGACCAGGCCACGCGCAGCCGAGCGAAGAAGCGCCGTCGACACCGGACATCGTGGTCTCGCTCGACGACGGCGACCCCGAACTCGCCGCGCACGCCATCGTGCAAGTGCTGGTCAAGCGCGGCCTATTGCCGTCGCTCTATTCGCTGTGAGCGCGCCTGCAAGACGGCCTTGGCGCGCTTCAGCCGAAGACTCGCGCCAGGAAGTCAGGGTGGAAGCCGAGCCCGAGGAAGCCTGCGCCTCCGAACAGGAAGCCGAACGCCGCAAAGCCCAGGCCGACCAGCATTAGCCAGCGCTTCTGGGTGAGCGCCGTCACGCCGAACAACGCGATCGCGATCGACAAGCAGGCGTCGGCCGCGTCGAACTGATCGTCGTGAAGGTTCAGGCGATCGTATTCCTTCTCCGCGTCCTCAGCAGCCTGCTTGATCTGCGCCTTCTCCTTTTCGTAGTTCTTGCTCTTCGCGCCGTACTCTTGAATCTTCTGCTCGAGTTTGGCGCGCGCTTCAGGCGCGGCATCGTGCGCAAGATCTCGCTGGAGCGAGAGCTGATCCAGCGTTTGCTCGCTCAGGTTCTGCTTGGTGCCCTTGGCCTGGTAGTACGACCATTGGTCGACCGAGCGCGCTTGGGCCTGCTGCATGGCCTGCACGATGTTGCCGTCCTTCACGTTGCACAAGGCCATGAAGGTGGCGGTCACGGTCACGACGGCGGCTACCGCGGAGTTCAATTTGGATTCCTTGCCGTGTTCGACGGCTTCCTGAACGGTCTCTTCGAGCTCTGACATGGTTGGCGCGGAGCATAGCAGGGCAGTCCAAGCTCGCGAGGCGTGGAAAACCGAGACTGATAACGGTCCGCCAGCAGCACTCGCGGGTCGCCTGCCCCCAGCGTGAAGCTCGCATCGTTACCCGCGTGGGTGATCTGCGTCCCGACGCCCCGGCAACCGTCGCCCTCGATAGTGGCACTTGCTCCGGCGTCTACAGGAACCGTGTACGCCGCCTAACAGTCTGCGGCCGAGGCGACGTCGCGCTCAGCGCACGCAGCGCACATTGGCGGTCGGAAAATAGTTCCAAGCGCCGCTCGCCCCGGAGTTGGCGCCGGTAAAGCCGTCGCAATAGCTGAGGCCCCAGGCGGTGCCTCCGACCTTGGAGGCTTCCGCTGCCCAGAACCAGTACT
>JAEUAF010000747.1 GCA_019695485.1 Sorangium sp. | reverse complement strand
CTCCGGGCGCACCGACGTGTTGGCGGCTTTCTTCGTGCTGCTCGCGCTGTTCTGGGCGGGGCGCCGAAGTGCGCTAGCGCGCTGGGGCGCTGCGATCAGTGTGCTGTTCGGCCTGTTCGCAAAGGAGGTCGCGGCCGCGGGATTGGTGGCAGTCTTCGTGGCGGAGTGGCTGGCCGCGCGCGAGCTGCCGCGAGCGCAACGCCTATTGCGGCTGTTGCCGGCAACCCTCGCCGCCGTCTGCTACACGGCTCTCCGAGCTTGGGCGATGGGCGCCGGCATCCACGAAAATGGACTCACGCCACGCGAACGCCTGGTGTCAGCCCTGGAAGCCAGCGGTCGCTATGTTTGGATGTTGTTCGATGGCTGGCAGCCCACCGCCCAAATTGGATACTTGGGCGATCCGTCGCCGCGCTTCATCCTCCTCGGGGCCTTCGCGCTAGGCGGAGCTCTGCTGCTGTTGCTGCACTTTTGGCGGCGGTTCGATGACTTTGGCCTGATGGCGCTCACCCTGTTCGGCGTGAGCTTTGCGCTCGTGCTGCATCTGGTGCCCATCACCATCAACGTGGTCGCAGCGGATCGCTTCATGTATTTGCCGGTAGCCGGCGTCGTGCTGCTCCTTGCTCCGCTCGCGCTGCGCCCCCTCGGGCACCCGGCCTTCATCGGCGCTGCTCTGCTCTGTTTGAGCTACGCGCCGGCCACGTTCGCGCGCGCTCGCGCTTGGTCGGACGAAGTGGAGTTCTGGACGACCGCCTTTCGCGAACAGCGAGACCACAACGCCATGTCTCGACTGGAGCTCGGCAACGTGTACGGCCGTGCCGGGATGCATGCACACGCGGTCGCGCTCTACCTCGACGGGGACAGCGGCGACTTCGTCAACTATCTGCTCGCCGCCCACAACGCCGGGATGCGTTTGCTGACCACAGGACGCTACCGCGAGGCGCGCGTCATCCTCGAAGACATCGTGCGGAAGGGCCCACAAATCCCGAAGTTCCAATATGCGCTCGCGGCGCTCGACGTGACCGAAGAGCGCTTCGAAGACGCCGAAAAGCACCTGAAAATCGCGGAAACTCTCTATCCGGACTCGATTTCGACCCGTAACTTGCGGCGTGCCATCGCGGACCTCAAGACCGCGAAGAACGACCCTCCCCCGGATCTTGGCAGCGCCAAAGGCCTGCTCGAGGATGCGACGAAGAACGCCCGACTTGGGCGCATGAAGGAAACGCTCGATCGACTGCTGCAAGCGAGCCAGGCGCCCGACATCGAGCTCGGCGAGCTTCGTGAAGCACTGCTCTACGCTTTCGATTGGGCCACGCCCCGACAGCTCAGCGTCATCTTCGAGCGCTACCGGCAACGGGGCGGCGACTCACCGACACTGATCGAGAACTATCGATTGCGCATGGAGCGCGTTCAGCGCTTGCGTGCGCTTTGGCCGACCCTCGCGGCCGACGCCCGACGCCGACCAACCGGCGCCCCCGCTCCCTCGGCAATCGCCGACCCTGCTAAAGCCGACTGAACGCCACTCAGCCTGCCCTTACGCTGCATTGGGCGTTGAGGCCAAGTCGGAGTTCGCCTCCGCCGCGACGACCCAAGCGGGTAAAAGGCGCGCCGACTGCCATCGCGCGACCGTGAGGGCTAGCGCGGCCAGCGCAAATCCGGCCAAAATGTCGGTGGGATAGTGCCAACCAAGCACGACTACGGCCACGGCCGTGAAGGCGCTGAACGCGAACGAGATCGCAAAGGCGAACTTCGAAGCGCGCGCGTAGTAGAGCATCACGCTTTCGTGAGCCATGTGCAGGCTGGGCAAACACGCGATGTAGCTCCACGTGTCCAAGATGACACTATGCCCGGTGTTGACGGCCGCTGTGTTCTCGAAGAGGCCCGCCTGCACGTAATTGACGATGAGTTCCTGCTGGTGCAAGAAGCGAAATTGCGCGGGGTCGAAGTAGGCTGGACCAGCCGCCGGAAATATCAGGTAGAGCGGACCGCCGAGGAAGTAACAAATGGCAAGCGCGCCCAGGTACTCCGTTCGCTGGCGAACGTTGCGAAGCCCCATCAGAAAGGCCGTCGTGAGCGTCATGTGATCGAAGATCTTGAAGTACGCCCAGTCGAACCAATAGACGAGCGTCGGCCGCTCAGAGGCCCAGGCTGCCAGCCAGCGATGCGGGTAAATGCCGGTTAGAGCGCGCTCGAAAGCGAGAATATCGGCATCGTGCTGGCTACGGCCGACGAAGGTCAGGGCCTTGATCACCGTAAACCAGTAGCAAACGGCGGTGAACACCAACACCGCGCAGCCGGTGTGAAGCAATAGACGCAGGACGGCCGTACGTGGCCAAGGGCGCGCCAAGTAACCTGCAAAGCAGCCGAGCGCCAGCGCGTCGAGCAAGCCGTGATTTTCAAACAGCGCCACGTCGAGCGCGAAGACCAGGACGAAAGCCAACACCCGAATCAAGCGTCGCTGTCGCAGCGCGGGATCGACGTCACCGCCCGCGCTGTCGTGTGCCATGGTTCCGCGAGCGCGCCACGCAGTCAGCAGTGTGAAAAATAGTTCCCGTAGCCCGCTCAGGCGTAGACGAGCGACCGCCCCAAGCAGGTAGGCGAGCGCCACGACAAAGGGGAAGCCCTCGCTCTCCGCGATTCGGCGTAAGATGCGATAGGGCTGCAGCCACGTATACGCGGCCGGTAGCTCGGGGCTCACATGCTGCACATAGGCCGCTCCGGCGAGCGCGATCAGGCTCATCGGCACGAGCACGCCGACGGTCCGGTAGTAGCGCGCTGCTCTCCCGCGGTCGGACGCGGTCGCCGACACCGGGAAGGGCGCCGCAGCGCTCATTCCCCCTCGTGCTCGACGTAGAGCTCGGGGCTAAAGCTGGTCGCCATCGCGTTACAGAA
>JAEUAF010000690.1 GCA_019695485.1 Sorangium sp. | reverse complement strand
CGCGCGCAGATTTTCGACGGGCAGCGCGAATTCGTCGACGCGGGCTTGCATCAGCACCAGCACGCGATCCGCATCTTGCAGGTTCTTTGCGACCAACGAGCGCTTGCTTCGCCCTTGCTCGGCAAAGGTGGCGTCGAGCTTGGCGTCGAGGCTCGGGATATTGGCGCGCAGCCGCAACAGTTCGTTGCTCGAGGCGCGCGCGCGCGCCGAGGCGCGCAAGAGTCGCGTGAGCGCGGTCTGCAACTGTTCGACCGTGGCGCGATCCTGACCTTCGGGCTCCGGCGCGGAGGTGAGTAGCGCCATGCTGTGATCGGGATCTGGCGGCGCTGGCAGCCGCATGTCCAGGCGAACACGGAGCCCGTGTTCGCCGAGCCCATTCAGCACCAAGTTGAGCTTCTCGGCGAGCTCCGGGTTGGCTGCCGCGTCGCCGAGGACGAGCGCCGACGTGAGCTGGTGACGCGCGTCTGCGGCCTCGGCGGGCGCGTTGCCGAGCTCGATGCCGAGCCGGTGCACGGCCAGAAAGAACGTATCGAACTCAGGGTTTCCTGCGGCAAAATAGCGGCCCTGCGCAACGTCGCTCGGGCCTTGTGGGCGTAGCCCGCAGCCGAGCGGCTGCGCTAGCAGCGCACAAGCCAGCAGATACCCGCGCCATCCACTCAATGACATGTCACCGCTGCTCCCCAAAGTTCGTCACGGCCCCCCACGGTCAACACGAACACAGAGAGCGCGCTCTCGCCGATCACACGCACCGCGCCGAGCCCTGCACTCGCCCCCTTGGGCGACGCCGCGACGGGGGTGCCCAGGGGTTCCAGGTTTTCGCCAAGCTCTTCGACGTACACGCGATACTGCCCAGCGCTACCTTGAGTCCATTGTAAGACCCAGTGTTGCTCACCGAGCGCGGCTAGCGTCGGCGCAATCGCGCCATTGCCGAGCCCTTCGCTCGGAGTTCCGAAAACGCTGACTTTGCCGAGCGGCCCCTTACGCGCACCCGACGCAATGCGAACGCGCCAGGCTTCGCTTTCGGCGTCACGGCCTGCGAACGCGACGAGCAGCGCGTTCGAGCGAGCCGCAATCGCGGGCGAGCCGACGAGCTTGGTTCCGGAAGGCACGAGCTCCAAATCCCGCTCCGGCTTGAGCTCAGCACTCAGCCAGCCGACTAGAATCGAGCCAGAAAGTCCACCTCGCCGCATGGCAAGCGCGTAGCCATCACTCTCCGCGCGCGCCACGCGCGGCTCGGTCGACGTCAGATGTGGCAGCGGCCATAAAATCTCTGGAGGCGCGCCGTCGCGACTCTTGGCCAAGCCGTCCTCGGTGAAGCCCAGCACCGTGCGCGGCGTCGTGTCGAGCGAATGAGGTGTCTCGAGCGTGCCGTCGTCGCGATCGGCGGTGAAGGTGAGCGGCTCGGCCTGCACCGGCGCGACGCCCAACACGGCGCGCTCGCGCGCTTCGTCGAACACGGAATTGGCGTCCAGCGTGGCGAGCTGAACGACTATGCCTGCCGCCTGTGCGCGCGTGGCCGCGAACCCAACAGCGACCCGGTTTGCGCTGAGGTCCAAGAAGCGCGGCTCCACCGCGCGCTCGACGCTGCCCGCGAGCTTCGCGGCCGGCGCGCTCAGCACGCAGCCGACCGGTTGCGGCGCGGCCACGACGCCGGAGCTCGTGGCGCTCGGCGCGGCGGCGCTTGTAATCGACGGCGACGACAGCGCACGCAGCGCATAGATGAGCGCGATCGCCATCAGCACCGAAAGCACCGACAAGAAGCTTATCGCGACCCGGATCTTCAGGGCCAGGCTGCCGGGCTCCGGCCCTTCGGAGAGAATGCTGCGCGGCGCATGATTTCCGGGGAAGGAGAGGCGCGGCGGGGCCGCCATCGAGTCGAAGGGCACGGGGCTTTCGAGTCGCGGTTGCACCTGCGAATGGAGGCTCGAGTCACGCTGCGATTCGAGCGTTTCGTGGGGCGGCGCTTCTGGGATCACCCGCACCGCGGGGTTCGGGCGTTGCGCGTCGCCGACGCGCACGCCGGGAATTGGCGTTGCGAGCGCCGAGTTCGGTCGTTCGTGCGTCGCGCTGGCGGTGAAGGCGCCGGGGCGCGGCACCCCGCGCGGTGGCGGCGGCACCGCTCCCGCGGGCCGCAACGTGTCGGTCGCGACGGGCGGCATGTCCTCGTCGGCCAGCGTCGGGATCGGTGCGCGAGCGGCTGCGGTGGGCAGGCTGTCGCGGCGTGCGGGGCGCATCGGCCCGCTGCTGGGCAGTGGGGATTCGAGCGTGGGGATGCTTGGCTCGGGGCGGACGGCCTGGAGTGAGCGGAGCTCGCCGTGCAGTGGAGGCCGCGGCGGGAGGTCGACGTTCGGGTCGCGCATTGGCTCCCGCGCGGGCAAGCGCGCGCTTGCCGGGAGCGAGCTCGCTAGGACCGTGACCCGATTCGCCGGCAGCCAATCCACCCAGGTCTTCTTCCAAACCAACGTGGATGCGGGCAGTGTTTGTGACGCGAGACGCGCTCCAAGATCGGCCTGCGTGCCGCTGGCATCCTTTCCATCCGGCGTTAGCCAGTGCCAGATGGTTTCCGTCCCGCGCTCGACCACGACTTCCTCAGAGACCTGACCCTGAGTATGCCGCGACGGAGTGCGGGGCGATACCATGGTGAGCTAGGCGGCACCGCGATTGTCGAGCTATAGGGGGTGAGTACGCGCAAGCGTAAACACAGCTCGCACCTTCACTCCCTTTTCGCGCAGAGCGGTGATGCACGCGGACACGGTCGCTCCCGTCGTGACCACGTCGTCCACCAGTACCGCGTCTGTCGGCGCGCGGCCGCGCACGGCGAAGGCCGCCAGAACGTTCGCCGCGCGCTCGGCGCGCTCGAGCGTTGCTTGTTGTCCCGTGTCGCGCACGCGCACCAAGAGGCGTGCGTGGAAGGGTGTTCGCGTCGCCCTCGAGAGTTCGCGCGCGATCAGCGCGGATTGGTTGAAGCCGCGTTCGACGAGCCGCGCGTAGTGGAGTGGGACAGGCACCCACGCCGTCGAGCGGTGCAGTTCCAACTGTCGCGCTCGGGTAACCAATAAGCGCGCGAGCGGCCGCGCGAGCTCGGGGCGAGGCTCGTATTTGAAGCGGCGGATCGCCTCGCCAAGCGCCCCCGTGTAGGCGCCCGCGGCGTACACAGGCACACCCAACAGCAAACCCGCCCCGGCGCTCGGCTCGGGGACCCCGCAACGCGCGCACCACGCCTCGGAGCCAGGGGCATTGCAGCCCGGACAGCGTCGAGGAGCCACCCAATCGAGGAGCCAGTCCGTGAGCACTGGGCTTGGGGTCGGCCCCGGGCCGCGCCAGTTTCGCGCTTTCGCCACACCCGGCCACGCCGCACACCCGAGTGCGCGCGCAGGGCGACACGGTCTCTCACTCGCCGAGCAGCTTGCTCATCGAGGCTTCATCGGCGGGTGTGAACGGAAACTGGTCGAACTCGGCGCTCGTGACCCAGCGAAAGTCGTTCACGTTCGTGGCCTCGGGCTCCCCACCGACGAGCTGACATTCGTAGAGATACAGATCGACGAGGTAGCGTTCGTAGGGGTGGCTCACGAAGCTCACGAGCTTGCCTGGTTCGACGCCCACCGATAGCCGGTGACGCACTTCGCGGCGCAAGGCGTCGTGATCCGACTCGTTCGCTTCGACCCGCCCGCCCGGGAACTCCCACATCAACGGCAGCACCGCGCTCGGGCGGCGCTGCGTGATTAGGTAGCGCCCTCCGCGCTCGATGATGGCGGCGACGACACGGATAGAGCGCGGGGCGGCCACTCGGGCTCAGAAATCGACGCGGAAGAGCTGCTGTCCCATCAGCAGAATGTCGCCGTTCACGATCGCGCGCTCGGCTCGCAGGCGCACGAAGGTGCCGTTGGAGCTGCCGATGTCGGTCAGGTACACGCGCCCGTCGGCACCGCGTGCCACGCGACAATGGAGACCCGAGACGTAGCCGTCCTCCGAGAAGAGGATGTCGCCACGCTCGCGCCCGCAGTGGACGCCGCGCTCCGGAATCGGGAAGGCGTTGCCCGTGGTGTCGCGGCCGATCACCAAGGCGAGGCGACCGATGTAGCCGCGCGCAGGGCTGCCGAAGCGCTCCACACCGTCCGGTGATTTGCCGGCGCCCTTGAGCTCCTCGTAGCGGATAATTTCCTGACCGATGCGGAAGGAGTCACCGAACTCGAGCAGCTGCGGGTCATTCGGACGAAGCTTGAGGTAGACGCCGTTCAGGGAGCCTTCGTCGCGAATCGCCAGCTGATTGCCGGCGCGTCGCGTGAAGGTTGCGTGGCGGGGTGAAAGATAGCTGTCGCCCGCAAAGATGGCGCCCGTATCACGCCCGACAGAGACCGTAGGCGCGTCCGGCATCCGATAGCTGCCAGCTTCGGAGCCGTCGGCGCGCAACGCGGTGAGTGTGATCGGCACGACTCCCGCCACCGGCGGACCGACAGGGGCCGCGGCGGGCGCGGCGGCGACGGCCGGCGGAGGGCCGGACACTGCAGAGAGATTGTATCCGCACGATGCGCAGAAGCGGTTGCCCGGGATATTCGGGTGGCCACACTGCGGACACGGAACCGTCGCTGCGGCGGCGGGAGCCGCCGGACGCGGCGCCGCAGCAGGCGCGGCAGCAACCGGCGCGGGTGCTGGTGGTGGCGCAGCAACGGGTGCCGGAGGCGCAATCGGCGGCGCAACCGGCGCAGTCGCGCCGAGCGGCGAACCCGACGGCCGCGCAGCGGGAGGCGCTGCTTGAGCTGGAACCCCTCGCGAGGGTGTCTGCGGTGCAAACGGCTTAGCGGCTGCTCCCCTTGGGAGCTCGGCACCGCAGCCGAGGCAGAACTTGTAGTGGTCCTGATTCTCCTTGCCGCACTTGGAACACGTGATCACGATTGGCCTCCCTGGGCCTTCCGGGTGAAGGGTGCCTTACTTGCTGCGGTCGGAAACCCTCGCAACCGCGCGATTATCCACGCCCCCCAACCTGGGTCAAGGACTCGAAATCGTACGGCTCTCACGGCGCACCTCCGCAAAGTCGGTTTCCCGGCCGCGCGGGCTGCCTGACTGGCGGCGCGTACGGCCACAAATTACGACGAAAGCAGGGCCAAGGCGTCGCGTAGCAGGCTGCTCAGTGGCTCGTCGCCAACCCGCGGGCCGAGTGTCTGAACAGCGCGTTCTGCTTCGGCAGGCCGGTAGCCCATGTTTGTCAGCGCAGCCACCAAACGGCCTTTGGGGTCCCCGGGGCGCGCTTGGCTGGGGGTCCTGCTCGGCCCCGGGACCGCCACGTCCGTGGGCATCTTGCCGCGCAGCTCGAGGACCAACCGCTCCGCCGTCTTCTTCCCAATCCCCGGCACTTGGGTGAGGCGCTTGACGTCCGACATTTGAACGGCTTCGACCAGATCGCCGACGGGGAGCGCGCTCAGCACGCCGAGGGCCGTGCGCGGGCCGACGTTGGGAACGGAAATGAGCTGGCGAAACACGCGGCGCTCGAGCTCGCTCGCGAACGCAAAGAGCTCGAGCGCGTCGCTGCGCAGGACGGTGTGAACCCAGAGGTCGACCCCGCCGTCCTCGGTCCGCGCGCGATCGGCGGTTCCCAGCGGGCAGGCCGCCTCATAGCCAACACCCTGCACATCGACCGTCAGCGACGGCGGATCGTCGACTAGCACCTGGCCTCGGAGTTTTCCGATCATCTGTGTGCGCTCTCATTACCCTGGGGGCGGGCGGCAATCCATCGGGCAGCCGCGCGGCGCCCCGAGGCCGCTGTCTCGCATCCACCGAGCGTGGTATGTCGGCCGGGTCATGACGCTTCTGGTTCGCTCGTCTCGCTTCGGCCTGGTTTGCGCTCTCACGTGGGTGCTGTGCTCGGCGTGCGGCGGGTCCTCGAGTGAAACGCCTTTTCCGCTGCCGCCGCACCCGCTGAACGAGCCGTATCGCGTTCAGGGCGCCGCCGAGCCTGCGGCGGCCGAGCCCGCGCCGACCGAGCC
>JAEUAF010000634.1 GCA_019695485.1 Sorangium sp. | reverse complement strand
TCGACGCTGCGCACCTGGATCTACGGCATTGTGCGCAACGTCGCCGCGAACCAACGCCGCAGCACGCGCCGTCACGCTGCAGAGGCACCCATCCAGGCTGAGCTTACGAGCCTTGCGCCCGGTCCGCTCGACTGCACTCAGGATCGCGAGGCCGCGACGTTCGTTCAGGCCTTCTTGTCGTCGCTTGACGATAAGAAGCGCGAGGTGTTCGCGCTCGCCGTGCTGGAAGAGATGCCCATTCCCGAGGTGGCCCAGGCGCTAGGTGTTCCCATCAATACGGCCTACACGCGCCTTCGAGCCGCTCGCCAGGACTTTCAGCGCGCGCTCGCGCGGAGAGGAGCTCGAAAATGATCGACTTGGAACGGGAGGAAGCGCGCGTCCTTGCTGCGGCGCGGCGTGCACTGTCTCCGAGTTTGACGGATGCCGAACGAGTGCTCTCTGGCGTAGAACGGACGCTTACGTTTGCGGCGAGCGGAGCCCCCGCGGGCACGCCCGCGCAAGCCGCCTCAATTCGCTCTCGCCCGTGGCTGCGCGCTCCGGTACCTCGCTGGTTCGCGCTCGGGCTTGCCGTGGGCAGCGCAGCACTCGGCTACGCGGCAGGGTTGCGGAGCGCGAGCCGAAGCTCAGTGCCCGCTCCCGTCCAAGGGCGCCGTGAAGTCACCCCGAGCCCTGCGCATGCGATGAACCGCCAGGACCCGTCCACCGCGCCGGGCCCGGCGCCTGACGATGCCCGAGCTCCCTCCGCTCCCATAAAATCGCGGCTTCCCCCGATTGCTGGCCCGCTGGGGTCGACCGCAGATACGAAGGAGGCGAAGAACGGCTCTCTCGAGGAGGAAGTGCGCACCCTGCGCCGCGTGGAGCGCGCTCTCCGGACCGAGAATCCGCGTTTGGCGATCGCTCTGCTCGGCGACCTAGACCGCGTGGTCCCTGGCGGGCAGCTCGCGGAAGAACGATTGGCAGCATCGGTTCAGGCGCGCTGCCTGCTCGGCTACGGCTCAGCGGTCGCGTTACTGGAGGACTTCGTCAAGCTGCACCCGACCAGCGCGTACTTGAAGCGCGTGCGCGCGGCGTGCGGCGCTGAGACAAACGCCGTCGCTCTTCCGGAGACCGCGCCGAGCGCGCGCGAGCCATGAGTTTTTGTCGAACGGGTTTGGCGCGCACCGGAAACTCATCCCTCCAAGGAGGCAAGACGCCGTCATGAAATGGAATGCGATAGGAATTGCGGCACTAGCTGCGGCGGGGGTGTTCGGGTGTTCGAGCGAGGACGATGTCGACATCGGCAGCGACGGCTCCCAGCCTGCGAAAAACCTGGGCTCCAAACTCAGTGACTACGCGGGCAGTTGGGAGGGGCACGTCGAAGCTTATACTTTCACCGATGGGACGGACCGGGTGCGCCTCTCGCTCAGTGCCCAGGGCGCGGGCTCCTTGGAGTTGGGAAACGACGCCCCGCCCCTGCCCGCGCCAGACCCCACGCAAGCGCCGCCGGGATGGACCGCGTTCGGCCCGTCCGCTTCCCCCGAGGGCGTGCTCCTTGGGTACCCCCACGTGACGAACGGAGTCAGCGTTGATGCCAATCGACTCAAGTTCCAAACCGCGCCACCCAAGGAGTGGGAGACTTGGTGCGAGCTCTTGCAGCCAGTGCCGGCCGACGACCAGTCCTACTACTGCCTTCCGAATGTGAGCTATCTGTACGATTCGGGTTCGGACACCTGTCGCGCCCACCCCGATTCAGGGCCTGACACCATCGTGCCCTGCGGACCGATCGTATGCTTATCGGAGTGCAACTGCGACGCGAATATTTGCAAACTTACCCAGAGCGCCTGGAAGCCTCTCGAATTCGACAGCGTGCTGGAAAACGACGGAGGTTCGCTGGTGGGCACGCTCGTCGTCAATTTCAGTTCCGTGACCGTTCGCTTGTCGCGCAGCGCGCCCTGACGTAAACCGAGATCGATCTGCCTTTTAGGGACCACCCGTCGACGGGCGCGCGACCCGGCGACGTCGACGGGCTTGCCGCGCATCGTGCCCCATGGCAGCGAACCGCCATGGCGAAGTTCTGCCGTTACGAGCTGCGCACGACCGACGCAGCGGCCGCGGGCGCATTCTATGCGTCGATCCTCGGCCACGATCGGGCGGTGATCTGGCCGCTTCATGAGCAAGCGCTGGCGCGTGGTGCGAGGCCTCATTGGATCGGCTACCTCGGCGTGGATGATGTGAAGCTCGCGGCTTCGCAGTTCATCGAACGCGGTGCAACCGAGCTCGGTCCCGCACCGCCAACCGTCGCCGGCGGGCGAGCCACAATCCTTCGCGATCCCGGCGGAGCCTTGGTCGCGCTGTGCACGCCCGCGTCGGGAAACCTGAAGCCCACGCTCGATGTCGCGTGGCATGTGCTCAACACGAACGACATCGCACGCGCCACCTCGAACTACGGTGAGCTGTTTGGCTGGGCCGTCACAGGCCACATCGACCTCGGGCCACAAGGCGCGTTTCAGCTGTTTGCATGGCAGGCCGGCGGCGAGAACGTCGGCGTGATGGGTGATCTCGCAACACGACCCGGCGTGCACCCGCATTGGTTATTCTTTTTCGAGGTCGACGCGCTAGAACCCGCGATGACCGCCACGCGAGCCGCTGGCGGACTCGTACTCGAACCGCTCACGCTGCCAAGCGGTGTGCGCGTGTGCGTGTGTGACGACCCGCAAGGCGCCGCCTTCGGCCTCTTTCAGCGCAAGGCGCTGTAATGGTCGAGCGGATCGAGCTGGATGCTGTCGTAGTCGGGGGAGGCGTCATCGGATTTTCCGTCGCGCGGGAGCTCGCAATGGCCGGCAGAGAGGTGACGGTGCTCGAGGCCGAGTCGCTGCCCGGCATGCACGCGAGCTCTCGCAATTCCGAGGTGATCCACGCGGGGCTCTACTACGCCACGGGCTCATTGAAGGCGAAGCACTGCGTGGCGGGGCGGGCTGCCCTGTACGCCTACTGCGAGGCACGCGGCGTCGCCCACGCGCGCGTCGGCAAGCTGCTTGTCGCCACCAGCGAGCAAGAGATCCCTCTGCTCGAACGCCTCGAACAACAGGCCAGGAGCAACGACGTCAACGACCTTAGCTGGCTCGACGCGCGCGACATAGAACGGCTGGAACCCAACGTTCGCGCAGTGCGCGGGCTCTTCTCCCCATCCACGGGTATCGTCGATAGCCACGCTCTGCTAGCCGCCTTCAAGAGCGACGCTGAGGCACACGGAGCTGTGGTTTCGTTCCGCTCGCGCGTAAGCGGTGGGAGCATCCTCGGGCCGAACCAATTCGAGCTCACGCTGGGTGACAGCGACGCCACTCAGCTACGTTGCCGCTCTGTCGTCAACGCTGCCGGCCTATTCGCGCCAGAGCTCGCGCGAGCCCTGCGCGGTTTTCCCGCGGCGCTCGTACCGCGCGGCGGGTTCGCCAAGGGCCACTACTTCACGCTATCGGGGCCGTCGCCATTTCGCCACTTGGTCTATCCGATGCCGGAGCCGGGCGGGCTCGGCATCCACGTAACCCTCGATCTCGGGGGCCAGGCTCGCTTCGGCCCGGACGTGAGCTTCGTCGATGCCGTCGACTACACATTCGACGCATCACGTGAAACGCACTTTGTGCAGGCGATTCGTCGCTATTTTCCAGGCCTCGAGCCGAGCCGCCTTTCGCCCGGTTACACTGGCATTCGCGCCAAGCTCGACCCGAGCGCGACTGGCTTCAGCGATTTCGTCATGCAAGGACCGGAAATCCACGGGGTAACTGGCCTAGTGCAGCTGTTCGGCATCGAATCGCCTGGCCTCACGGCATCGCTTTCGCTCGCGAGCGCGGTGCGTCGCAAACTCGAAGAGTGACGACGATTCGGTTGACTTCCGATGCCCAAGTGCGAGAATTTCGCCCCCTTTTTGGAGTCGACATGCCCAAATGCTTGATCAGCGGTGCCGAGACGGAAACCTTCCTTTCATTCGGTAGAATGCCGATCGCCAATGGTTTTCTGGACCGCGGGGAGTTCCAGAGCGAGTACTTCTTCGAGCTCAAGGTCGGTTATTGCCCCGAGTCGAAGATGGTGCAGCTCACCGAGCTCGTCGAGCGAGAGCGGATGTTCCACGAGAACTACGCGTTCTTCTCCTCCACCTCGCGACGCATGGCCGAGCACTTCGGGCGCTTCGCGGAGTTCGTGCAACGCAGCTACCTCGCTCGCTCGAGCGATCCGTTCGTCGTCGAGATTGGCAGCAACGACGGCATCATGTTGCAGCACTTCGCGAGTCGCGGTATTCGGCACCTCGGCATCGAGCCGTCCGCGAACGTCGCCAAGGTCGCGCAAAGCAAGGGAGTGCATACGATCTCGGAGTTCTTCGACGAGGCGCTAGCTCAGCGCATCGTCGCGGAGCACGGCCAAGCCGACGCCTTCATGGGGGCGAACGTGATGTGTCACATCCCCTACATGCACTCGGTGATGGCCGGCGTTCGGCGGCTGCTGAAGCCGACGGGCGTGCTGGTGTTCGAGGATCCCTATCTCGGCGACATCATCCAAAAGACCTCGTACGATCAGATCTACGACGAGCACGCATTCTACTTCTCCGTGGCCTCCGTCGAGTACCTGGTGGCACGTCACGAGCTCGAGCTCATCGACGTCGTTCCCCAGCACGTGCACGGCGGTTCGATGCGTTACGTGATCGGGCATCGTGGAGCGCACCCCGTCTCCGAGAACGTCATCAAGCAACGCCTCTTCGAGCAGGAGCTCGGCCTCGAGCGCCCGGAGACCTACCAGCAGTTCGCACGCAACGTGGCGCGCTCGAAGCAGGAGCTGATGACCCTGCTTCGCGATCTGAAGCAGCAGGGCAAGCGTGTGGCGGCCTACGGTGCCACGTCCAAGAGCACCACGGTCACGAATTACTGCGGGATCACGCCCGATCTCGTTCAGTACATCTCGGATACGACCCCGATCAAGCAGGGCAAGTTCTCCCCGGGCGCGCACATTCCCGTGGTCGCTCACGACGTCTTCGCCAAGAACTACCCCGACCTCGCCTTGCTCTTCGCCTGGAATCACGGGGAGGAAATCATGGCCAACGAGCGAGCCTTCACGGACCACGGCGGGAAGTTCATCCTATACGTGCCGAAGGTCCACCTCGCATGATCCTGTGCGCGAATCCGAGGGCGGCATACCTCGAGCAGAAGGCGGCAATCGACGCCTGCGTGCTGCGCGTGTTGGAGAGCGGGCGCTACGTGCTCGGGCCGGAGGTCACCGCCTTCGAGGCCGAGTTTGCCGCGTATATCGGCGTCGCCCACGGCATCGGCGTGGCCAACGGCACGGAGGCCATCGTGATCGCGCTCAAAGCCGCCGGCATTGGCGCGGGGGACGAGGTCGTCACGACCGCACACACCGCCGTGGCCACGGTCGCTGCGATCGAGCTCGCTGGCGCTACCCCGGTGTTCGCAGACATCGAACCCGACTACTTCACGTTGGACCCCGCGCGCGTCGAACGCGTCCTGTCACCGCGCACCAAGGCCATCCTGCCGGTGCACCTCTACGGCCAAGCGGCAGATCTGAGCGCGTTGCTCGAGCTCGCGCGGCGGCACGGCCTCACCCTGATCGAGGACTGCGCGCAGTGCCACGGTGCAACCTACGATGGGCGCCGCCTCGGAAGCTTCGGCGCGCTCGCTTGTTTCAGCTCATACCCCACGAAGAATCTGGGCGCCGTGGGTGACGCCGGGGCCATCGTCACCAATGACGCGAGCCTCGCCGAGCGCTGCCGCCTAATCCGCGAGTATGGCTGGGCAGAACGCTACGTGAGCCATATTCCCGGTCAAAATTCACGGCTCGACGAGATTCAGGCCGCGATTTTGCGGGTGAAGCTCGGGCGGCTCGACGAGGGGAACGCGCGCCGCCAGGCACTCGCGGCATTCTACGACGGAGCGCTCGCCGGCGGTGACCTCGTATTGCCCAAGCGTCGACCCCGCTCCACTCACGTGTTCCACCTCTACGTGGCACGTTCCGTCGCACGCGACCAGACACTGTCTCGTTTGCGCGACGCGGGCGTCGGGGCGCTGATCCATTACCCGCTGCCCGTTCACTTGCAGCGAGCTTACAAAGGCCGCATCCGCGGTGCCGACGCACTCCCCGAAACCGAACGAGCCGCGCGCGAGGTACTCTCGCTGCCGATGTACCCAGAGTTGTCGCAGAGCGAAGCAGCGACCGTGGTGAGAGCACTCGGGCCAAGGAAGGAGTCGACATGATCGATGGTGTCGTAGTGAAGGAGCTCGTTACTCACGTCGACGAGCGCGGCTTCTTTCGAGAGATCATCCGCGGCACGGATGACTTCTTCAAGGAGGGCTTCGGCCAGTGGGGGCATTCGTTGATGCACACCGGCGTGGCCAAGGCCTGGCACATCCACAAGATCCAAATCGACTGGTGGTATGTGGCCTCGGGCGTGCTCAAAGTAGCGCTTTACGACACGCGCCCGCACTCACCCACGTTCCGTGAAACCCAAGAGCTCTTCATGGGCGATCAGCAGCCGGGGCGCGTCTTACGCGTCCCTCAGGGTGTCGCGCATGGCTGCAAGGCCCTGATGGGGCCGGTGCATCTCTTTTACATCACCTCGCACGTGTACAACCCCGAGGACGAGGGCCGAATCGCGCACGATGATCCAGAGATTGGGTACGACTGGGAGAAGGGGCCCACCATCAAGTGAGCTCCGGCCCCTACGTCACCGGTGAACCCTGCGGGTATGCGTTGAGCGCCCGCAGCGAGCGGGGCCATTCGTCGCGTAGCTTTTCGAGATGAGCAACCTGCGAGGCGTCCATTGTCTTGTTACAGGCGGCTCGGGGTACGTCGGCACGAGCCTGCTTCGTGAGCTCACGGGGCTCGGCGCTCGTGTCCGACGCTTCAGCCGTCCGAGCAATGAGCCCCCGGCGCCAAGCGCGCTGGTGGAGGACATGGTCGGCGATGCGCGGAGCCGCGCAGACGTAGAGCGCGCACTCGAAGGCATCGAGGTCGTCTTCCATCTCGCAGCGCAGACCAGCGTCTACGTGGCTGACGCGAACCCAGGGCTGGATCTCGAGGCGAACGTACTCCCCATCCTGCAGCTCCTCGAGGCGAGCCGCGCTTCCGGCGTGCCGCGCACGATCCTGTTCGCGGGCACCGTGACGGAGGTGGGCCTGCCGACGCGCTGGCCCGTCAATGAGTCGTTCACGGACGCTCCCGTCACCGTTTACGACGTCCACAAGCTGATGGGCGAGCAGTACCTCGAGTACTACGTGCGACGCGGCTTCGTGCGCGGGGCCACCTTCCGCCTCGCCAACGTGTACGGACCCGGCCCGCGCAGCAGCAAACCCGAGCGAGGCGTCTTGAACACCATGATCCGGCGCGCACTCGCTGGCGAGGTGCTCAAGATCTACGGGCGAGGCGAGTTCGTCCGAGACTACGTGTACGTCGACGACGTGGCGCACGCGTTCGTCTTGGCCGCAGAGAACCCAGAGAAGCTTGGCGGCCGTCATTTCATCTTGGGCAGCGGCGAAGGGCGCACGCTCCGCGCCGCCATCGAGAGCGTCGCCGAAATCGTCAGCCTCAGAACGAGCCGCCCCGTGCGCATCGAAGAGGTCGAGCCGCCCGCCTCGCTTTCCCCCATCGAGACCCGCAATTTCGTGGCGGACATCACGCTGGTGCGCGAGTCACTCGGCTGGGCGCCCAGCGTGTCGCTCGACGAGGGCATTCGAAGAACGATGGAGGTCTTCCTCCGCGAAATGGAATCCACATGAACATTTTGGTGATTGGCGGCGCGGGTTTCTTGGGTGCCAACCTGGTGCGCCGTTGCCTCGTCGATCCGAAGAACCGCGTCACGGTCCTCGACTCGCTGGACCCCAAGCTGCGCACGACCGCCGTGAACCTGCGCTCGGTGTGGGATCGCATTCGCTTCGTGCGCGGCAACATGGGGGACGAGCCGGTGATCGCCGAGCTCGTGCAGGGCCAAGACGTAATCTTCAACTGCGCCGCACAGACTTCGCACCCGCTGTCGCTGCAGGACCCAATCCACGACGCGGAGATCAACTGCGTCGGCAATCTGAAGGTGCTGGAGGCAGTGCGCCTGCTGAGC
Organism: Sorangium sp.; assembly: GCA_019695485.1. Lineage (GTDB taxonomy): Bacteria > Myxococcota_A > Polyangia > Polyangiales > Polyangiaceae > PMG-095. The sequence goes on along the minus strand of JAEUAF010000634.1, from coordinate 1,485 downwards.
CCCTCCGCGGTGGTCGTCTACACCTCGAGCAGCACCGTGATCGGCAAGGCCGTCGGCGCCGTCATCGACGAAACGCACGGCGAAAAGCCGCTCGACATCTATTCTGCAAATAAGGGCGCCGCCGAAAAGTACTACCGCATTTACAACCGCGTCCACGACTTGAAGACGGTCGTGCTGCGCTTCGCGAACCTGTATGGACCGTACGGCAAGGGCTACGCCGAGTTCGGCTTCGTAAACTATTTCCTGCACCTGGCCTGGACCGGCCAGGAAATCCGCGTGTTCGCGCCGGGCGAGCAGAAGCGCAATGTCATGTTCGTGGAAGACGCTGTCGAGATTCTGTATCGGTCAGCGTTCGAGCCGCGGCTATACGGAGAGGTGTACTTCGCCGCCCACCGAGAGCACCATTCCGTGCGCGGGATCGCCGAGCGCATTCTGCAAGTGTTCGGCAGGGGCTCACTGAGCCTCGTGCCCTGGCCGGACGAGCGCAAGCGCATCGAAGTCGACGACGTCCAAATCTCCTCCGAACTGTTGGAGGGCATCACCGGCTTTAGGCCTGGCTATAGTCTGGAAGAAGGGCTACGCCGAACACGGGAAGTCTTGGAACGCGAAAGAAACCTGCAATGAGACTGGCGATTACTGGCGCGCTCGGGCACATCGGTTCTCGGCTGATCCACGAGCTTAGGCCGGGCGAATTTTCGGAAGTGTTGCTGATCGATAATCTGGCGACGCAGCGCTACGCCTCACTCTTCAATTTACCGGCGGGCGTGCCGTTCCGCTTCGTAGAGGCCGACGTTCTCACGGCCGATCTCGAGCAGTTACTCGCGGGGGTCGATGCGGTGATCCACCTCGCCGCCATCACCAACGCGGCTGGCAGCTTCGAGATTCAGGATCAGGTCGAGCGCGTGAACCACGAGGGCACCGAGCGCGTCGCGCGCGCCTGCCTCACCAACGGTTGCCGTTTGATCTTTCTTTCCACCACTAGCGTGTACGGCACGGCCTCGACGATCGTCGCCGAAGACTGCCCCGAGAGCGACCTCAAACCGCAGAGCCCCTACGCGCAGAGCAAGCTGAAGGCCGAAAAGCTGCTGAGCGAGCTCGCGCAAGGCTCTGGTCTCAGCTTCATCGCCTGTCGCTTCGGAACCATCTACGGCACCTCGATTGGGATGCGCTTTCACACGGCTGTGAACAAATTCGTGTGGCAGGCGTGCATGGGCGAGCCCATCACGGTCTGGCGAACCGCGCTCGACCAAAAGAGGCCGTATCTAGAGCTAGGCGATGCGGTCAGGGCCCTGAAGTTCATCCTCGAGCGCGACTTGTTCGACGGACGTATTTACAACGTGTTGACGGACAATTTGACCGTATCGCAGATTGTCGAAACGATCCGCGAGTTCGTGCCGGACCTAGAAGTGAAGCTGGTCGATTCGCGCATCATGAACCAGCTCTCCTACGAGGTCGCGCGCGAGCGCTTCGAAGCCGCGGGCTTCC
>JAEUAF010000593.1 GCA_019695485.1 Sorangium sp. | reverse complement strand
CTCCGGAAAACGGCAAAGGCCTAGCCCTCGCCCCCAAACAAACCTGGTCTGGGGGTCTCTCCGCGCGCCACGATCTCGGACCGGGGGTGGCGCGCGCGGGCCTACGATTTTACGGAATCGGGGATCGCCCCGCGTCGGACGACGGCGTGATCGTGGCGCCCGGCTTCACGCAGTTCGACGCACACCTAGGCTTTCGCCAGCGCCATTTCGACATCGCGCTAGACGTAGAGAATCTACTGAACGGGAAGTTTCGCGCCGCGCAATTCGACACCATCAGTCGGCTGCCGAGCGAGCCAGGCGTCGGTCAAGCCGTGCCGGCGGGCTTCGGCTGCGGGAGCAAGGGGCGCCTCGCGCCGAACCCGAACACGGGCAGCGTTGATGGCCGCTTCTGGGGCTGCGAGGATGTCGACTTCACGCCCGCCTTCCCCCTCACCCTGCGCGTGATGGCCACGCTGTTCCTCGACTGACCGAGAGGGCGACGCCAGCACACGCAGCAAGGGTCGAACCGACACCGGCCCCGCGCGCACGAGCCGGCACCGGGCTAGGCCACTGGAACGTCCGCAGGCCACTCGGGCGCGTGTACTCGCAGCAGGCTGTCCTCCGCGGGAACACCAAGTCGCAAGGGGAAGCCGTAGTGCCCGGTCCCGCGATGGACATAGAGGCGCTCCGAACCCCTTGCCCAAAAGCCGTGGTCAGGCGCGTTCATGAAGACACGCAACATCGTCCAGGGCATTCCGAGACTGACCAGCCCAACCTGCCCGCCATGGGTGTGCCCCGAAAGCACTAGATCTGCTTCGCCAGCAGGCAGGTGTCGAAACGCGCCTGGATCGTGCAGCAACGCGACCCGCAAGGCCCCGGCTCGCCGAGGATAGCGGCGACACACCTCGGCCAGGTGCTCCGCACGCTTGCGAAACCGAAAATCGAAACCCAGGAGCTCGACCCGACCCGCGTCGGTTTCGACGAGTGCGGCGTCATCGATCAGCAAGCGCGCACCGATTTTCGCGAAGGCCGCGCGGACGATCTCGGGGGCCTCATGGTCGTGATTTCCAAAGCAGCCGAAGACGCGGCCAGGCAGCGCGGCGAGTGGCTCGAGAGCTTGTGCCAACAATCCGGGATCTGCCTGTGACTCCATGGTGAGGAAGTCCCCCGTGAGCAACACCAAGTCGGGCTTGCGCGCCACGGCGCGCTCGCAGATGCGGCGCAGTCGTTGCACTGACATGAACGGGCCGAGATGCGGATCGGTGATTTGGACCACGCGCAGCGGTCGAGCCACGCGTAGCGCACCCGGCGCGTGGCGACGCGGACCACCCGCCACATCGCCATCAGCAACGACGAGATCGAACTCCTCCGGCCGCGTGGCGAGTGATTGCACGACGCCCACGGCCGAGAGCACATAAGGCAGCCAAAGCCACGGGAACGCAGGCACGGAGGCGCCGGCAATGGCCAAAGGCAGAGCGAGCAGCGTGCCCGCCCCGAAAAAGGCTCCTGGCACGCTCACGACGACGCGATACCAGAGCGGTCGCAAGCGCGGCCGTACCAGCGCGATCGACTGAACGTGGAGCGCTGCGTGTAGGTAGAGGAACGCCCAGGAAAGCTGCCCAACGCGCGGAAACAGCGCCGTCGCGATCAACGAATGGATGCCGAGCGAGACCCCGCGGAAAATGGCGTAGGGCTTGGAGCGTAACCGCGCGAGCCCCACCACCAAAAGCCAGCCGATCAGGGACGCGACTGCAAACGCACTCATCTCTTCAAGCCTAGGACCGCCTGCTCGATCCCGCCATGCCTCGGCGTAGGTGCCTAGCGGGCGCCCCGCGTTTTGACGGCGCCCGACTACCTACCGCTCGTCCTCGAACAGGCGGAGCTGCCCGCGGTCGGTCGGTCGCCGAAAAGTGCCCGGGCGTGGCTGAGGAAAGCCCTGGAACTGTAAGCGGTTAACCGTGGCGTCGAACATGCTTTGCAGCGCGTTCGCGTATTGCCCGCCCGCGCGAAAGCGCTCGAAGAAACGCCCATCGTTGAGCCGCCCCGCGCGCATTTCGCGCACCCGGCTGAGCACCTTGTCGGCGCTGCCCGGCAGGTGCTCGCGCAACCGCTGCTCGAACACCTCAGCCACGCTGCCCGGCAAGCGCAGCGGGATCGTCACTGCGGCGATGGCACCCGCCGCTCGCGCTGCCTCCAAAATCGGAATCACGTCGCGATCGGCGAGACCGGGCACCAAGGGAGCCACGTGCAACACCACCGGGATCCCTGCGCTGCTGAGGCGACGAATCGTTTCGATGCGGCGGCGCGGTGAGGGTGCGTACGGCTCGATGGCGCGCGCGACGGCGGCGTCCCAAAACGTAACGGACACGGAAACGGCCACCGACGCGCGTTCTTTCAGTCGCGCCAAGAGCTCGATATCCCGCTCGACGAGCGCGCTCTTGGTAATGATGTGGACCGGATTGGCGTATTCGAGACAAACCTCGAGACATTGCCGCGTGAGCTCGAGCTCGGCCTCGAGGGGCTGGTAGCAATCGGTATTGCCACTCATGACGAGCAGCTCCCCCTGCCAGCTCCGACGTTCGAACGCGGCACGCAGGAGCTCGGGCGCGCGCGGCTTGGCGACGAGCTTGCGCTCGAAGTCCGTCCCACTGCCGAAGCCGAGGTACTCGTGCGAGGGCCGCGCGTAACAATACGCGCAGCCGTGCGCACAGCCTCGGTACGGGTTCAGGCTGTATCGGAAAGGGATGTCCGGACTGTCGTTCTTCGAGATGACGCTCTGGCTATCGTCCTCGAACACCTGTAGGGACACGCGCGGCGCCTCGCCGCATTCATAGTCGCGGCTCAGCTGCTCCCAGCGGTTCCTGGGGTTTTGCTGAGGTAAGGAGCGGAGCACGGCCGCTTCAGGGTATACTATACAGATGTTCAGTCACAAGCAGAGAGTGATGCCCTCCGCTCGAGCTCCCGCACCTAGGGCACGTTCCCGTTCGCCGTTCGGGCAAAGCGTTCCCTTTGCGCTGAACCAGCGCCGCGACTGTTTTTGGGGTATGCGTCACCTGTGATCGGGCAGGACACGCTCGACAGGCTCCGACGCGAGACGGACCTCGTCGCGCTCATCGGCGAGTCATTGAAGCTCGTGAAGCGCGGCCGGAGCTTTGTGGGGCTGTGTCCTTTTCACAAAGAGAAGTCGCCAAGCTTCCATGTGAACCCGGAGCGCGGCTTCTATCACTGCTTCGGTTGCCACGCTTCCGGTGACGCGCTCAAGTTCGTCCAGGAGAACGAGGGCCTCGAGTTCTTGGATGCCGTGCGCCGACTGGCCGAACGCGCGGGCATCGAGCTCGACTTTCACGTGAGCGAGGTCGAACGCCAACAGCAGCTCGAAGCGCGGCGCCGGTCGGACGAGCTCTACGAGGTGACGGCGCTCGCCGCGGCGTGGTTCGAACGCATGCTGCGAGAGCACCCGCTCTCGGCACACGCTCAGGCCGAGCTCGAGCGCCGCGCGCTGGTGCCGAGCACACCCACCGATGCCATCGCCGATGCGCTTCAGGCATTTCGCGTTGGCTATGCCCCGTTCGGCTGGGACGGCCTCGCGCAGCACCTGCGCTCGCAGAAGGCCAGCCTGGCGGCGGCGGAGCGCGTCGGGCTGGTGGCCCCGCGCAAGACCGGTGGCGGCTATTACGACCGTTTTCGGCATCGTTTGATGTTCGCAGTGCTCGACATTCAGGGGCGCGTCATCGCGTTCAGCGGGCGCGCGCTCGACGAACCTCAGGCGGACGAGCTCACGCCGCTCGGGCTCACGCCGTCCCCGGCCACCGCGGACAAGCCGGCCAAGTATTACAACTCCCCCGAATCGCCGATCTACAAGAAGCGCGAAGCGCTGTTTGGGCTCTACCAAGCGCGCAACGCCATTCGTTCGGCGGACACGTGCGCGCTCGTCGAAGGCAACTTCGACGTCTTGAGTTTACACGCGCGCGGCGTAAAGCACGTGGTCGCCCCGCTCGGCACCGCGTTCACGGTCGAGCAGGGTCAGCAGCTTCGCCGCTTCTGTCCAAACATCATCTTGCTCTTCGACGGCGATGAAGCTGG
>JAEUAF010000517.1 GCA_019695485.1 Sorangium sp. | reverse complement strand
CTTCTGCTCGCGCGTCGGGTCGAAGGTGGAAAGTTTGCAGGTCCGCCGCGTGCGCTACTCGAAGGGTTTGGCAGCGTCCTTTTGGCCGGCGCTGGGCTGCTAATGAGCGTTGATCACTATTCGCCGTGTCTGGGGGCCGCAGGCGCGCTCGGAGTGGCGCTCATGCTCAGCCGCCCCTCCCGCTTGGGGCGCGCCATCGGCGCCGCCGGGCTCGCCTTGCTCGCTTGCGAAGTTTTGGGCGGCCTCGGCACGGGTGACTCGTTTGTCGGGTGTGGTTTCGTGACGAGTGTTGCTTACGTCGGGTTCGGCTATGCGCGCCGCGAGCCATGGGGCGCCGTTGGCGCTCTCTTGTGTGCGCTTGGCTTCGGCGCTCGGGAGCTCGTGCTGCGCGTGCAAGTACCGCTCTATTTCAGCTGGACATTGCCGGCCGCGCTTGGCCTGTTGCTCCTGGTCGCCGGATCCGCCGCGCAAGCACCGCGTGGTCGGCTGCGCGGGCTGTGGCAACACCTTTCTCATCACTTCCAAGATCGAGAAACGGGTGTGGCATGAACCGGCACTCCGAAGCGCGCCTCGGCGCTGGGTTCTGGGCGCTCTTTTCTGCGCAGTTCTGCGGCGCATTCAACGACAACCTGTTCAAGACAGCGCTCGCGGTCAGCATCAGCTTTCGGGCGCTGGCGCTCGGCGGCCTCGAGCCAACGGTGCTGGTCGCCGTCTGCGGCGGTCTGCTGATTCTGCCCTTTGCGCTCTTCTCGGCCCTGGCGGGCCAGCTTTCCGACCGCTATCCGAAGCATCGACTGCTGCGGCTGAGCAAGGCGGTTGAATCCGGGATCATGCTATTTGCCGGCGCGTCTATGCTGGCCAAAGACCTGCCGCTCTGCCTCGCGTCGTTGTTCTTGCTGGGCGCGCAAGCGGCCTTTTTTGGCCCGCTCAAATACGGGGCTCTGCCGGAGCTCCTGCCTGAACCGCGATTGGTTGCGGGTAACGCTTGGGTTGAGCTCGGCACGTTCGTGGCCGTCCTACTCGGTACCATCGCGGGCGGGATGCTCGCGTCGTCGAGCCCGCTCGTCCTCGCGGTGGTGGTCGAAGGCGTGGCGCTGCTCGGCTACCTAGCGGTGCGCCGCGTCCCCCCTCTCGAGCAGGTCGCGCCGGGACTGCCTCTCGATCTGAACTGGCTGCGCTCGAACGCCGCCTTGATCCGCATCGCGCGCCGAGACCAGGTGGTGTTCCACGCCATCCTTGGGATTTCCTGGTTTTGGCTGCTCGGGGCGGTCGTGCTGTCGCTCTTGCCGGAGCTCGTGCGCGTGCAACTCGGGGGCGGTCCGGCGGTCGTCACATTCCTGTTGGCGGCTTTCTCTGTCGGTGTTGGCTTGGGCGCGCTGCTCTGTGAGCGTCTTTCGTTCGACCAGGTCGAGCTTGGGGTGGTGCCGCTCGGCGCGGTCGGCCTCAGTGTCTTTCTGGCTGCGCTCGGCTGCGTCGCCGAGCGCAAGGTCGGCCCGCATGCCGCGCGGAGCTTGATGGAATTGCTTTCGACGTCACGCGGCGTAGCGGCCGCCGTGTGCACCTCATTGCTGGCGCTGGCGGGCGGCCTGTTCACGGTTCCCCTCTATGCGCTGCTGCAGCAGCGTGCGAGGCCGGCGGAGCGTGCGCGTGTGGTGGCGGCGAACAACGTCGTCAACGCACTATTCATGGTAGTTGGCAGCGTCGGCCTCGCCGCGCTAGCCGCTGCCGGCGTCTCGACGGCGCGCGTTCTAGTCGTGCTCTCGGTCTTGAACCTGGCGGTCGCTGCCTACACCTACCGTTTGGCGCCGACGTACCTGTTTCGCTTCCTGTGTTGGGCCCTGGCTCGTCTCTGCTACCGTCTGAAGATCGTTGGCGCCGCGCAGATCCCCCGCGAAGGCGCGGCGGTGCTGGTATCGAACCACGTTACGTTCGTGGATTGGCTGCTGATTTCCGCGGCGACGCAGCGACCGATTCGCTTCGTGATGCACCACGGCTTCTTGGCGCTTCCGCTCAGCGGTCGCCTCTTTCGCGACGCCAAGGTGATTCCGATTGCCAGCGCCAAGCAAGACGCCGCCCTGCTCGAGCAGGCCCTCCAGCGCATCGCCGAAGAGCTCAGGGCAGGCGAGCTGGTCTGCCTTTTCCCCGAGGGACGCCTCACGCGCGACGGCAACCTCGGCTGCTTTCAGCGGGGGATCGAGCGCATCATCGCGGCGTCGCCGGTCCCGGTGCTGCCGCTCGCGCTCTCGGGTTTGTGGGGCAGTTTCTTCAGTCGCTACGGGAAGGGCGCGCTGCGACGCCCGTTTCGCCGCGTTTGGTCGCGGGTCACCCTGAACGTCGGAGCTCCGCTTTCCCCGAATGAGGTCAGCGCGGAACGGCTGGAGGGGCGCGTCGCGGAGTTGCTCAGCGAAGGCGTGCGTCCCGCTCGGTCGAAGCGGTCTGGCCCGAGTCGACGTAGCGTCGGTGATCGTGTCGTCACTTCGTCGCACTGAAGTCGAAAGCGGCGGGGAGCGCTCCGGATTGCTCCCCGCTCGCAACGCGATGACCATGGTGGCCTTGGCATAACCTCGCTATCGTCGGAAAATGCGAGGCTTGGAGCGCGTTTCGTTGATCTGCGCGGTGCTTGCCGTGTCGTTGGCCTCGGCGTGCAGCGGCGGTGACTCAGAGCCCGAGTCTATCGCCAGTGCGACGAGTGCCTTGTGGTCGGGTGATCTGACGTTGGGCGGCGGTCCCTGGACCGACGCGGCGATCGCATCCTGGGCGCCGGGGCGTTTCGATCTTTTCTACGTGGTGTCCGGAACGCTCAAGCATCGCTGGTTTCAAAACACCTGGTCGGCTGAGGAAGATCTCGGTGGCAATCATCTCAATTCGTCGCCCAACGCCGTG
>JAEUAF010000419.1 GCA_019695485.1 Sorangium sp. | reverse complement strand
TGGGAGACGAACCGACCTTCGAGCTCGCCGTCGAACTCGCTCGCAATGCGATGGCGGCCACTTCGAAGGTGTCGGAAGGTCTCCTGGCTCGAGCGCCGGCCGGCGCCGTCGCGTGCAAGGCGGGTTGCGATCACTGTTGTTATCAAGGTGTGGGCGTGACTCCGCCGGAGGCGCTGGCGATCTTCGATCACCTCAAGAAGACCCTGAGCGGAGACGCGCTCACCGAGCTCCGAACGCACATCGCCGAACGCCATGCAAAGACCCGCGACCTGTCCGCTTCAGAACGCTTCTCGCCCGAGCATCCCTGCCCGTTTCTAGACGCGGGTCGCTGCTCAATCTATGCGGTGCGGCCGCTGTCCTGTCGCGGGATGAACTCGCTCGACGCCGGTGAGTGCGCGACGCGTCTACGAGACCCCGGCGCGCGCGCGGCGTTCCTAGCCGAGGGCTCCGGCGGGCATTCGTTCATGGAGCCGATACGCGCATTCCACGCGATCAGCGCGGGACTGCAGCTCGCGCTCGCCGAGCTCTACCAGCTCGATATGCGCCCGCTGGAGCTGACGGCCGCCATGGACCTCCTGTTAAATGGGCCGGACTCTGGTCCCAGCGCCTGGCTCGACGGGCAGAAGCCCTTCGAGTCCGCCTTGAGCGATGCGGGGACCGACGCGCGTCTGCGCCAGCTGAGTGGCGCGCTGCTGGGTGCCGTCGACCAAAGACCGAGTCGCACCTCCACGTAGCGCCCGCAAACACCATTCGCGCCTCGCGCGGACAGAACGCCCCACGGGGGCGCGCCCGTTCGCACGTGCGTGACCTTCACCCGGCGCAGGACCATGGCCAGACCGCGGCGGAATTCCAACTTCTGCGTCCCCAACGACACACATGCCGCGCTTGGCCTTCAATTTGCAACGAGCCCCCCAGGTTGGCGTTCCTGAAACGAGCGCCGCACTCACCAGATTATTTCCGAGAAAGCAGCCGCCATGTTGACGTTACTCATCATCATTCTGTTGATCGCTCTGGTCGGCGGTGGCCTCGGCCACTCGCGTTTCGGGTACGTGGGTTGGTCGCCAGCCGGGATCCTCGCTGTGATTCTGGTGGTCTGGCTACTCAGTGGCTATCGCGTTTGAGCGGGCTCATTCGCCCGCGGCTCGCGAGTTTCACACTTTCTACGGCGAGATTGAGTCATGACATCGAAGCGTAAGCATCGCTCCCCGAAGGCCCAGCCGAGCGCGTCCCCCCCGCCCAGCAGCGCCACGATCCCGCTTGAAAAAGCGCGACCTTCTGGAGCTCTCAGGGCTCGCGGACACTCGCGTGAGCGCCCCGACGACACGTTCGGGGACGACGCCGCCGCCAGCGATATGAGCGATGGCTACGACGCCAATGCGGGGCCGCTCGATACGGGGCTCGCTTCGATTGAAGCCTCGCTGGCGCGGGAGGCCGTCGATGACACGATCGATGGAACTGGGCTCAGCCTGGACCCCGGCAACCTCGGCTTCCGCGCGTTGAAGGACGCGCTAGGAACCGTTCCGTCTGAAGTTGGCGCGCGCGACGCACTCATCGGCATCGAACGGGAAACGGACCTCACGCCTGAAGCGAGCGCCGAACCCAGCGACGAGGAGGACCTGGGCGAACCAGCCGAGGACGAGGCAATACTCGACAGCGAGGACGCGAGCGAAAGCGACGAAGACGCCATCTCGCCAACCGAACCGAGTCAGGTCGACCTCACGCAAAACGTGATCGACGAAGGATCGTTGTTCGACCAGCCGCGCAATGAAGGTGGCGTGCGACATCCGCTGCTGCGCACGAACGAAGTTGACGCGACGCTCGAACGCAACAAGCGGGCACGCAAAGCTAGAAAACGCGGCGTCTGAAGCGAGCGCGTCAAACGTCGACGGCCGCGGCAGCATCATCGCCACGAGTCGAAAGCTGCTGTCGCTCGAGTGCCTCTCGGCAACACTCCGCACAGCGGCGACAGGTGGCGGCACACAGCCGACAATGCTCGTGCATCGAAGCATGACGCCGACATTCGACCTCACAAAGCGAGCATGCGCGCGCGCATGCCTCGACGAGGGCCCGCAGCATATCGTCAGCTTGGAGCTGGCGCGAGAGCGAGCGAGCCGTGACGCCGCAAACGTCCGCGCAGTCGAGGTTCAGGCGAATGCAACGCCTTAGCGCCTCGACTTCGCGCTCGCCAAGGCAGGCGTCGGCACAGACGACACACGAGAGTTCGCAATTGAGGCACGCGTCGATGCACTCAGCGAGAGACTGCGGCTCAGCGATCGTTCGGCCTCTGGACAACATCTTCTCGAGCGAATGCATGGCATGCCTCCTCCGTATGGATTGCGAAACAGAAAGCATCTTCCATGCCTCCCCACTTTCCCGCAGTTCTACTGTTGCGCACACCCGACTGCCACAGCTCTGCAATTTCGCCGCGCCCTCCGGCGCAGGGCCGCGACAACGGGCGCTCACTGAAACCAAGCAGCTTATCTGGAAGGCACGGGCTTTGCACGACCCAGAGCGGCTGGGGCTGCGTTGGAAGCGCATCCTCGTGCTCGCATTGCTCTCCAACAACTCGGGCGGTGAAACGTGAAGGTGCTTGTGATCGACGTGGGCGGAACGAACGTCAAACTGTTCGCATCGGACGTCCGCGAACCGCGACGTTTCGACTCCGGACCCACGCTGCAACCGAAGAGCATGGTGGAACGCGTCGCCGCCCTCACTTCGGACTGGGTCTTCGAGGTCATCTCGATCGGCTACCCGGGCCTCGTCGTGCACGGACGAGCGACCGCCGAGCCGCGAAACCTCGGTGTCGGCTGGGTCGCTTTCGACTTCGAAGCCGCATTCGGACGCCCCGTGAAGATCATCAACGACGCTGCCATGCAGGCCCTCGGCAGCTACGACGGGGGCCGCATGCTCTTCTTGGGCCTCGGCACCGGGCTCGGCTCGGCGATGATCGTAGACGGAGACATCGAACCGATGGAACTTGCGCATCTTCCCTACAAGAAGGGGCGCACCTACGAGGACTATGTGGGGGCGACCGGTCTCGCTCGACTCGGGACGAAGCGCTGGCGTCACCACGTCGAGGCTGTGATCGGCTTGTTGCGGGCCGCGCTGGAACCAGACTACGTGGTCGTGGGGGGCGGAAACGCACGCAAGCTGCGCGAGCTGCCGCCGGGGGTGCGCTTGGGTGACAACGCCAACGCGTTCAAGGGCGGCTTTCGACTTTGGGACTCGCCCGTCTCTCAAGCGCCAAGTGCCGAGGCGTGAGCCATCGCGCCCTCCGCCGAGAAAACCGCCAGCGCTCGCGGCGCCGGGCGGAGCGCACGGCCAACGCACGACTAGGAAGCGACCATGAGGCATGGCTGCAGCGCGCTAGCGCTAACGCTTGGGGTCGCCACTTGGAGTGGTAGCGCCTGCGCACGCCCTCAACGCGAATTTACGGCGGTCCCTCTGGTCGGGGGCGACACCGACGCGGGTTTCGGTGGCGGCTATATGGCGTCTTTTGCGACGCTTGCGCCGGATCTGGAGCCCTACCGGTTTCGGATCGAATCTGCGACGGTCGCCACGTTCAAGACAGACCAGCCGTTTTCCCCGTCATACGTGGACAGCTACCTCAAGCTCGACTGGCCGCATCTAATCGCACATCGGCTAAGACTCTCGATTCGCCTCTCTTACACGCGTGAGACCAGGCTGAACTACTACGGCATCGGCAACGCTACGCAGATTGCCTCAGCCAGCGACCCTGCGTTCTATCGCTACGAACGCATTCACCCGACTCTGCAGGCGAATCTGGAATACAAACTCGGCGCAGGTCTGAAGCTTACCTGGGGTGCGTCGTACACACAGAATTGGCTGCGCGTTCCCGCAACGACCAAGCTCGCCGAAGACATACAAGGGGGAAGCGATACGGAGCGCCGCTTACTCGGCGACGCGGCGCCCCACGCCGCCGTACTGTTCTCGTACGGCCTGGCTTGGGATACCCGCGACGACGAAGTCTCGCCTCAGCGCGGGTTTTATCACACGGCGCGCATCGATCTCGGACCCGGAGCGGGCAAGGAGGTCCCCCACCGCTGGGCGCGATTCGACGGCGCGCTGCGCGCCTACGTCGGTCTCGTGCCGCGGCGGCTGACCTTTGCAGCGCGCGTCGTCGGCGACTTCTTGTTCGGCGATGCGCCCCTGTACGAGTTGCCCCGCTACGATTCGACCTCGGCGATCGGAGGCGCGTCGGGCGTCCGCGGTATCCCGGCGCAGCGCTACTACGGCCGCATCAAGCTGTTCGGGAACTTCGAACTGCGCAGCGAACTTTTCCATTTCCGACTGTTCTCGAAGGAAAATCGCTTCGGATTGACCGGCTTCTTCGACACCGGCCGCGTCTTCAGCGACTACCACGCGGAGCCCACACTTGACGGGCATGGCATCGGGCTCAAGTCCGGCGGTGGCATTGGGGTGCGTCTGGCCGCTGGTCAATCATTCGTTCTGCGCTTGGACACGGCGTGGTCTGACAAGCTCACGCCGAGCGCGGCGTACCTGGGCTCGGGGCACGTGTTCTGAATCCCGCCTTCTTCAGCCCGACTTGCGCAGCAGCCCGAGAGCCCGTAGGCGCGAGCTCAGAGTCGACGGATTGATACCCAGGCGCGCTGCCGCTCCGTCCGCCCCCGCTACTTTGCCCCCGGCTTGCGCTAGCGCACGCTCGAAGTTCTTACGCTCGAGCGCCAATAGCTCAGCCATAGAAAGAACACGCTCGAACGCGGGTTCGAGCGCGTCCAAACTCACGGATTTCTCCGCGGCTTCCGGCAGCGCGAGGTCGATATCGAAGACTCCGCTCGTTGAAACCAGCACGCCGCGTTCGATGACGTTTTGTAGCTCGCGCACGTTGCCGGGCCAGCTGTAGCCGCGAAGCTTACGCAGCGTTGGCTCCGAAAGCGGGGCAAAGCTGCGACCGAGCCGTCGCGCGTATTTGTCCAGGAACACGCGTGCAAGCTCTTCGATGTCCGCCTCACGCTCGCGCAGCGCGGGAATAGTGATCGGAAACACGTTGAGCCGGTAGAACAGATCCTCGCGAAAGCGGCCTTGCCCGACGAGTTCGGAGAGATTCCGGTTGGTCGCTGCGACAATCCGCACATCGACTTTCGTCGTGCGAGAGCTGCCGACCGGCTCGAGCTCTCCTTCTTGCAGAACACGCAACAGCTTGGGCTGGAGCTCGAGCGGCAGTTCGCCGATTTCGTCGAGAAAGAGCGTGCCGCCGTCGGCCAAAACAAAGCGCCCGTCGCGTCGCTGCGTGGCGCCCGTGAAGGCGCCGCGCTCGTGCCCGAACAGTTCGCTCTCGATCAGATTGTGAGGGATGGCGCCGCAGTTCAACTTGACCAAGGGCCGCTGACTGCGCTTGCTGCTGGCGTGCGCGGCGCGCGCAAAGAGCTCCTTGCCGGTCCCAGTCTCGCCCAACAGGAGCAGCGTCGTGTCGGTCGCAGCCACTTGCTCGAGCGCGCGCAGTGCACGCAGCAGAGCGGCGGAAGAACCCACGATGCGCTCGGAACCCTGCAGCGCCTTGAGCTCTTCACTCAGGTAGTGTGCCTCGCGCGTCAGGCTGACGATGCGCTGCTCGGCCATCAAGCGCTCCTCGACGTTGCGCAAGATCAACGTGAATTGATGGCGGTGCTCGCGAAGGTAGTGCGACAAGGTAGCTTCCACCTGAAAACGGCTGCCATCGCGAGTGAGCGCGTCGAGGCCTCCAGCGACCCACAGACTCTGACCGGCGCTCGGCGCGGAGAGCTCCTTGACCGAACCCGCGAGCCTTGTTCGCGACGGCTCACTCAGCAAAGAACGCACATCGAAGCCCAGTTGCTGCGAGTCGGAATAGCCGAAAACGCGGCGCGCGGCGGGATTCATCAGCGCGACCTGAAATTCGTCATCGAAGTCGACGATGGCGTCCATGGCGTTGTCCACCAAGAGCCGCAGCTGGGCTTCGCGCTCGGTCACCCCGCGTTCAGCCGCTAAGCGTTGTAGCTCCGCGGCCGCACGGTTCGCGAAGATCTGAAAGATTGCCATACTGCGCGGCTCGTCCGGCATGGGCTTGTCGTCGAGCACAGCCACCTGGCCAATGATGCGCCCCTCCGCGTCGAACACCGGCACGCCGAGGTAGCTCACCGCGCCGTATTGCTTGAACGAAGGGACGCCGCGGTAGAGCTCGACGATGCGGTCGGGCACGTGCAGCGCGCGCCGCTCCGAGAGCGCCGTCTCGCACGGCGTGCCCTCGACCGGATAGCTGAAGCCATCGAGCCAATCGTCGCGTAGGCGCATCGAAACCGCTGACAGCGACGTGCGCTGGTCGTCGAGGGTCGCCACCCAAGCTCCCATCGTGCCGAGCGCACTCCTCAAATTGTCCACCAGCGAACGAAAGAAGCGCTCCCCGGTCTCGCTCGCTGTGCCCTCGGCTACGCGCCGCAAGGCCTCGTTTTCGTCCCGTCGATCGGGCGCACTCGACGACTGCGGGAGCTCGTGAGATTCCATGAGTAGGCTCGCGAAATATCACAAGTCGTGAGATTTCGCGAGCCAGGGACGGGGCCCACTGCATGTAACTAGCTGAAATTATTGCAATACGGGTCTCGCCGACGGCTGGCACGCCGCTCGCTCTAGGGCTCCCCATTCCGACCCAACTGTTCGGAACCTGGAGGATTTCATGGCCGCGACTTGCCCGATCGACTTCGACGTTGCTTCGCTGAGAGAGAGCGTCCGCGCCGTTTACACGCGCGTCGCCGCTGACCCGAGCGGCGATTTCCATTTTCATCGCGGCCTCGACTACGCGGTCGCGGCACTCGGCTACGACCCCGCTGAGCTCGCAGCGCTGCCGCGGTTGGCGACCGAGCGCTTCGCTGGGGTCGGGAACCCATTGGCGATGGGCGCGCTCGCCGTCGGCGAAACCGTGCTCGACCACGCCTGCGGCGCCGGCATGGATCTATTACTGGCGGCGCGGCGGGTTGGAAACGCGGGCCGCGCGATCGGCGTCGACATGACCGAGGCCATGCGCGAGCAGGCGATGCGCGCAGCCACACTCGCAGGCGTTGCCGATCGCACGCGCATCGTGCCCGGACTGCTCGAGGAGTTGCCGCTCGACGACGCCAGCGTAGACGTCGTGATTTCGAACGGCGTGCTCAACCTGTCGCCCGACAAACGCCAGGCCTTGCGTGAAATATTTCGCGTGCTGCGCCCGGGCGGGCGCCTGCTGCTCGCCGACGTCGTCGTCAAACGCGAGCTCACGCTCCCGGTCCGGCAGAGTCCCGAGCTGTGGGCCGCCTGCATCGGAGGCGCGTTGCCCGAGCCTGAACTGCTCGACTTGGTGAGGGCGGCCGGCCTTTGCGACGGCCGCATCGAAGCGCGCTTCAAGAGCTTCGCCGGCAGCAGCGCCGAGGCAAAGGTGTCCGTCGATCTCGAGCTCTCCGCCGTCAACTTCTCGGCCAGAAAACCCCAGATTTAGGGCCATCGGTAGCCACGAAAGAAAGAAGGAAAGCACATGAACGCAGTCATTCAACCCACGAGTTCGAGCCCCTATCTCCGCGCCGTAGCGGCCTCCAAGCGCGCGCGTTGGACGCTCGAGCACGACGTACTCAGAGGCCGTTCCCTCGATCTCGAACACAAGTACTTGCCCGACAGCTTGTCGCTAGCAAACACCTTGGAGTTTCTGTCGCCTAACGAGCGACGCTTCATGAGCCAGGTTCAAGGCCGTAGCTATGCGAACATCTTCGGGCTCGTCGAGCGCTTCATCAACGCCAAGGTGCTCGAGCTCACTCAGCACCACTTCTTCGGTGATCAAGTGGCGCTCGAAGCGCTCGTCCGTTTCAGCGACGAGGAGCTCAAGCACCAGGAGCTGTTTCGGCGCATCGAGCAGCTGGCCGCCGAGGGCATGCCCGCAGGCTATCGGTTCCTGCCTGAGCCGAACCAGGTGGCGCGGGTCGTTTTGGAGAAATCGACCTGGTCCGTATTGGCGCTGACTTGTCACATCGAGCTCTTCACCCTCGCGCACTACAAGCAAAGCATCGAGCCCGATGCGAGCCTTTCGCCGCTGTTCAAGGACGTGCTGCTGTTCCACTGGAAGGAAGAGAGCCAACATGCGGTGCTCGACGAACTCGAATGGCGCCGAGCAGACCAAGCGCTGAGCCCTGAAGAGCGAGCAAAGGGCGTCGATGACCTGCTTTCGCTCGTAGCGGCGGTCGACGGGCTCTTGCAGCAGCAAGCAGCGGCCGACGCCGACTACTTCTCGCATCACCTGGAACGCGCGCTCGCGGAGGGCGAAGGCGCCCGCGTGCGGGCCACGTTTCTGCGCGCCTATCGCTATCAATACATCGGCTCCGGCATCGAACAGACGCGCTTTCCGGAGATCTTGTTTGGTCTCGTGGATGAGGTCGAGTCGGCGCGCATCAAGGCTGCGCTCGGACCGCTGCTCTGAAAGAGGCTCGGGGTTCGCCGTCGCCGCGTGGCGGCGAACCCCGACCCGCATTGGCTTGGACCGAAAGGAAACCATCATGACCCTGCCCCTCCTCACCCTGCTCGGGTTTGCCGCCTGGACGTTGATCATTTTGGCGGCCACCGTCGGCGTGCACCGCTGGAGGCTGATCCTCACGAAGCGGGCCGCCATCGACGCCTTCCCTGCCGACGCCAGCAATGGGCCGGATTGGTATCAGCGGGCTACTCGCGCGCATCTGAACTGCGTCGAGAATCTGCCGGTCTATGCGGCGATAGTTCTAGTCGCCACGCTCCTTGGTCGCCACGGGCAACTGCTCGACACGCTCGCTGTCGCCGTGCTCTGCGCTCGCATCTGCCAAACCCTGGTTCACGTCGTGTTCGTGCAGACCGCGCGTGCCGTGAGCTACCGCTTCTCCCTATTTTCGGTTCAGCTCTTGGCAATGCTTTGGATGATCGTGCTGGTGGTCGAATAAAGCACACCACCCCTAAATTTACGGAGGATTTCATGCTCATTCGACCCCTCTTCGATCGCGAATCATCCACCTTCACGTACCTCATCATCGACGAGCCGACGCGACAGGCGGCGTTGATCGACCCCGTGCGCGAGCAGCTCGAGCGCGACCTGACTCTCATTCAAGAGTTGAACGCCAAACTCCGGTATGTCCTTGAAACACACGTCCATGCAGACCACGTGACCAGCGCTGAAGCGCTCGCGCAGCGCACGGGCGCAGTTACTTGCGCCTCCGAGCTCGGCGCCGCGTGTGCCCAGCGCCACCTGAAAGACGGCGACGCGCTCGTGTTGGGCGCAACGGTCATTCGCACCCTCGCGACCCCAGGCCATACCCGAGACAGCCTTAGCTTTCACGTGCCCCCGCATCTCTTTACGGGCGACGCTCTGCTGGTGCGAGCCACCGGGCGCACGGACTTTCAGGAGGGCGACGCGGCGTCTCTCTACGACTCGATCACGAACAAGCTCTTTGCGCTGCCCGACGAGACACTGGTGTGGCCGGGTCACGACTACCAAGGTCACGCGCTGAGCTCGATCGGCGAGGAACGGCGCTACAATCGGCGCATCGCCGGCAAGAGCCGCGAAGAGTTCGTCGCGCTCATGCGCGACCTGAGGCTTTTTCCACCCAAGCTGATCCGCGTGGCCGTCCCCGCCAATCTCGGCTGTGGGCGTGGCGCCATCGTCAACGAAAGGTGAAGGGGCGATGCTCACGGCGCTTTTCTTTGCTACGCTAGTTGGGCTAGCCCTGGGCGCGTTCGGCGGCGGCGGCTCTCTGCTGTCGGTCGTGATTCTGTCGTTCGTTCTCGGCATGCCGCCGAAATCTGCAATCCTAGCGTCGCTGCTCGTCACCAGCGTGACGAGCGCGGCGGCGTTGATCGCACAACGCGGGCGCGCGGCGGTGTCCGTGCGAACGGGGCTCGCCTTTGGCGGCGTCGGCATGATCGGCGCACTGGCGGGAGGTCGGCTCGGAGCTCTGATCCCAGCGGCC
The DNA here is from genome assembly GCA_019695485.1 of Sorangium sp. Classification (GTDB taxonomy): domain Bacteria; phylum Myxococcota_A; class Polyangia; order Polyangiales; family Polyangiaceae; genus PMG-095. The sequence continues at coordinate 482 of JAEUAF010000419.1, read as the reverse complement.
GCCCTGCTCACGGCCTTCGGCGTAGTGATGTTGCTGACGAGCATCGCCATGCTGAGAGGCCAGCTGACCTCGGACGAGCCGAGCCCGCGGCGCTCGGACGAGCGGAGACCAGAGCGCCCGCTACGGCTCCTGACATTGGCCCTGAGCATCGGACTCGTCACAGGGATGCTTGGCGCCGGCGGCGGGTTTCTGATCGTTCCCGCTTTGGTGCTGCACTGCCAAATGCCGATGAAGCGCGCCGTAGGCACTTCGCTCTTGGCGATTGCCTTGCAGTCGGGGGCCGGGTTCGTCGGCCACCTCGGCCATCCGAGCCTCGATTGGGCGTTGGTAGGGCCGTTTACCTTGGTGGCGACGCTCGGCAGCGCGCTCGGCGGCACGCTCGCGAGACGAGCGCCGCAAGCGTTCTTGCGGCGCGGTTTTGCCGTCTTCGTATTGCTGCTCGCTGCCGTCGTGGTCGCTCGAGAGCTGCCCGCTCTCGTCAA
>JAEUAF010000261.1 GCA_019695485.1 Sorangium sp. | reverse complement strand
AGACCGACGAGCAGGTTCTTGACCTTGCGTACCGCGACGCTCGCGGCGGTCGCCTCGAAAGGTGCGGGAGGCGCGGTCGAGCCGCCGGTGTCGAGACCGCCGCCAGGCATACTCGAGCCTCCAGCCTGGGTCGCGGTAGCGCCGCCGGAGGACGCATTACTCGAACCGCCAAACGCGTTGCCCGGACCATTTCCTGATCCGGGGGAGGCCACGCTGCCCTGGCATGCGATGAGCAGGCTGCCGAGAAGCCACGCGGCGCCGACTTTGACGAAGCGCTTCATGCCCTTCTCCTCAAAGTGCAGAAATCAGGCAATTCTCGCGGGGCACTACCTCGAACGTAGGCTCCCAAAAAATTCGGCGGTGCCGCTCACCGAGCGCAACTCTTTGCAACTTTGCTTGTCCATGTTTGGCGAACGAGCTACCGCCTATGACTGCTGAGCGCGCGCTCACCCCCCTCGGGTCAAAAAACTAGGCCGCCGCTGGCCACGGCTATTTCGAAAGTTTGCGTCGCGGATTTCGGCCGGCTTGCGAGCCAGAGGGAACGAGCTGGCTGGGGACAATGACCACCAGGGCGGCGGCCTAGTCACAGGTCGGAGGAATCAGCTCCCAACCCTGGTTTGCTTGCGTGGCAACACACGGGAAGATCGCGGGCTGCAACTGAACATCTGAGACGCAGCTCGTGGGCACGTGGGCGGGCCTCAACTCGAAGAGATGATCGGCGCGCCACTTGAACTGGAACTTCTGATTCGTCATTCCTTGCGGGGCGAAAAGAATGACCGGCGTGCCATCAGCAACGGCGGCCATCTCGATATCGAGATTGTCGGGCACGTCCGTGCTGCGAAGTTGAAAATCGCCGAAGACGGCGCCGTCCGGAATGAGCTGAAAAACCTCACCCGCGGTACTGCAATCATCGACCATTGCGGTAAGCAGCGCGGGCGCGAGCCCAACTGTCGTCATCGCGCCAACCGCGATACATCGACGTGAAGTCGCCGCGCGCAGACGATAGAAGCCAGCAAGTGCGACCGGGGCTGGCGGGCATCCCGCGTCCAGAGCGTCCCCCTGAGGCACAATGGCGTCGACGGAAGTTTGTGCACATGCGCTCACGCACAACGCGGCCGAGACCCCGATAATTCGAGCCGCCATCCAAACGCGCGCTGCGGAGACTCCCATGTCGTCGCCAGTGAGGTCGCTAAGGTAGCGCGCGCGTCTCGATTTTCAACACGAGACGTGGCTGGGCCGCTCGCCAGGGGCGCCACACCCCTCCTCGGAGTGGCGCCCAAATCGCGCGCTATCGCGCGCTTCTCGGGCGAAAGCTGCTAGGCTTCCGGAACCGGTGCCGCCCCTTGTTTCCACCAAGACCGTGACTCCTGCACTCGAGAGCGACGAGTTGCACGCTGCTATCACGGACAATTCGAACGACTGGCAGCGACGCGCGTTCGAGCAGTTCCACGGCTTGGTGCACGGCCTGGTGTTGAAGTGTCTCGGTCCCAACGCGGAGACTGCGGACCTCGTCAGCGAAGTGTTCCTGAAGTTCTTCGAGAACGCGCATCGCATTCGCGCGCACGGCGCGATTCGCAGTTACCTCGTGTCGATCACGATGAATGCGATCCGCGGCGAAGTGCGGCGACGCAAGCGTCGTGAGCTGTTGCTCAAGCTTTCCGGTCTCGCGCCGGATCTAGAACAAGAGCCAGGACACGATGATCCCAAAGCCAAGGCCGCCCTCATCCAACTCAGTCGCATTTTGGACGAGCTCGGTGTGAGCGCGCGCATGGCCTTCGTCCTTCACAGCCTCGAAGGCATGCACATGGCGGAGATCGCGGAGGCGCTGAAAGTATCGGAGTCCACCGCCAAGCGCTGGGTGCGCCGCGCCAACGAGCACGTGCTGAAGCGCGTCAGCCGCAACGCGCTGCTCGCTGACTACATTCAGGATCGGAGGCCCGCCCGTGCGTAATCAACGCGACGGCCTCTCCTCTCAGGACGTGAACGCAACCTTTCGCGCGCTGTCGGACGAGCACGCCAGCCGCCGTGCCGAGTTGGAGCGTGAGCAGACCTGGCTCAAGATCGAACGCCGGCTCGGCGTCGCAGATGGCACGGACTTCCGCGATTTCGCGGAGCGCTCCGCGCGCCGGGTTTGGGCCATGGCGGGCGCGTGCGCCGTCGCAGCCGCGGCCCTGCTCTACTTCGTCGTGCCTTCGCGCCTGCAATACGAAGTGCGCGGTGCCCAGATCAACGCGGGCTGGATTCAGGCACGCGGCGAGGCAGCGCAGGTCGATTTCTCCGACGGCAGCCGGGTCGAGCTTCACGCGGGCGCGGCGCTCGCAGTTCAGGTCACCGGCACGCATGCCGCGCGCACGCGCCTGGCCGAGGGCGACCTCGACATCAGCGTGAAGCACGCGCCGAGTACTGACTTTCGTTTCGTGGCGGGGCCCTACGAAGTGCACGTGATTGGGACGAAGTTCCACCTGCTGTGGCGGCCTGAAACGCAGCTTTTCTCATTGGCGATGAGCGAAGGTCGCGTCCACGTGACCGGGCCGAACGGCCTTGACCGCGCGGTCTCGGCCGGCGAGACCTTGCGCATTTCCGGCAGCGAACCGCGGGCGGCCCTCAGCGCACGCGACGCCGACGCTGCGCCAAGGGTGGAAGCTCGCGCTGCGGGCGAGGCGAACGCGAGCAGCGCCATCGCCGCGCGCGCTGCAGCAGCCGAGACCGCGGAACCCAGCGACAGCAAGAGCGGCGCCCCCTCTATCGGGCACAGCGATGGTCCGCCGACGCCCACTTGGTCGCTACTCGTCGCCAAGGGGCAGTTCGCGGACGTCGTCGCCACTGCTGAGGCGCTCGGTACCGAACGCGTCTTGCGCGAGCGCTCCAGTGCGGAGCTCAGCGCTCTGGCCCACGCCGCGCACTACACCGGTCACTCCACGCTCGCGGTGAGCGCGTGGTCAGCCCTCAGGCAACGTTTTGGCGGCCAAAAAGCCGCACGACAAGCCGCATTCTTCCTGGGCCGCGTGTTCGACCAGCAAGGTCGCCGGGCCGATGCGCTGCACTGGCTGAATACGTACCTGTCAGAGGCGCCGAGCGACGTGTATACATCCGAAGCTTTGGGAAGAAAGCTTACCCTGGTGCAAAAGCTTGAGGGAACGCTTGCAGCGCGGAACGTCGCACGCGAGTATATCGGGCGCTTCCCTCGGGGAGCGTACGCGCAGAGCGCGCGAACAATACTCGACGAAGACTGAGATGGCTAAAGCGAGACGCCAGCGGCGCCGGCCCTTGCTGGCGCTCGCGGGGCTTCTCGCTTTCGGAAGCGGACTCGCGTGGGGCCCCGCAGCGGCACGCGCCGACGCGAGCGTGGAGGTGGCGAACAACGCGACTTCGCGCGTTCTGATTCGACTGCCAGAGCGGCCTGACGCGCTGCTCGAAGAGGCCCTGGTGCGGGTGCGCGGAGAGCTCTCGGCAATGGGGCTCTCCGCAGACGAGCGCCTGGAGCACGTCGAGTCACCGCAAAGCCCCCCAACCTTCGACGCGGATGTCGCGGGCGCTCTCTTCCTCACGCGTGACGGATCGCTGATCCGGATCCGCGCCTTCGGACCCGCGAGCGCCTCCGTCTCGCAAGAGCTCGACGCGCGCGCATCGGACATCACGCCCGAAGTGGTCGCCGTGCGCGCTGTGGAAGCGCTGCGCGCGGTGATGCTTCGCGTGCAGAAGCCGCCCGAAGCTCCACCCAAACCCAAGCAAGTTCCTCCCCCACCGGCGAAGCCGAAAGCACTGCCACCGCAGCCGCCCCCTCCGGTGAGCCCGCCGCCCTCAGTCGCACCGCGGGGACGAGGGGCACTCAGTGTCTGGGCCGGGCCGAGCGCGGAGTACGACGTCGCTTCGCGCACGTTGGGTGCGGGTGCGAGCGTCAGCGTGCTTTATGGGAGCGCGCCGTGCTTCGCTGGTCCCGCGCTCGGCACGACGCTGCTCGACCACAAGCTCCGCGACGCCTCCGGCTACGTGCTTGTAAAGAGAAGCAGCGCGGCGCTACGCGCAGGCTGCGCGCTCCGTCTTTGGCGCAGTCTGGAAGCCTGGGCGGCGGTGGTCGGCGGCGGCGCGCTCTATGCAGTCGAGGGCCACGCCAATCCTGGCTTCATCGGAAAGACGGGCCACCATTTGAGTCCAGTGCTGGGCGGCGCGCTCGGGCTGACGCTGTTCGTCTCGCGCTTGACAGGTCTGTATGCCGAAGTCGACGGCAGCTTCGCCAGCAACACGCCCGGAGTCGTGGCTAACCATCGGGACCTCGCGAACATGGAGCGCCCGCTGCTCTCCGCAGGGCTCGGCTTGGTGATTTTGGCTCCGTTTTGAGCGAAGTTGCGGCAAGGGGCTGCGCTGTTACCTTGGCTTGGTCAGGCGAGCGATGTCCGATGCCACTCCTACGACAGCGAGCCCTCCCGGTAAGGCTCCGACGCGCCTTGCGACTCGCGGCGCTTCACGCGCGTGGCCCATTTTTGCTTTCATTACGACGCTTGGCTGTGGCGACGGGCACCTCGACGCTTTCAGCCGCCAGACTCCGCTCGCCGGAGGCGGCGTCGACAGCGGTGGCAGCGCACAAGGCGGCGCGGCCACTGGCGGCGACAAGTCGAGCGGCGGGAGCGGCGGTGGAGCAGCGGGCGTGGCCGGCACGGCGGGCGGCGTGTTGCTCATCGACGACTTCGAGGGTGACACCAACGAAACGACGATCCCTGGCGGCTGGTGGTACCTCACGCAGGACGGCACCTCGACCATCCAGGCCAACTACGCGTCGCCCACCACGCGCGCCGGCGCACCCACCCAGGCGCTCCGCGCGTACGGCAGCGGGTTCAAGAACTGGTGCTTCGTGGGTTTGGATCTACCCGGCAAGCCGAACTTGGACGCCAGCGCTTACACGCGATTTTCGTTTTGGGCGCGCGCCGAACCGAGCTCCATGGTGCGCCAGCTCGGAATCGATCTGCTCGATTCTACCAACGTGAACGTCCAAGATTCGTCGCCGATTCACTTTCAAACAGCGATTACGCTCAGCACCGAGTGGGTCTACTACTCGCTCTCGTTCGCCGAGTTCACGCCGAACAGCGGCAGTTCCACCACGCGCGTCAATCGGGCCGAGCTCTCCGGCGCGGAGTTCTGGGTGTACTCGCCGGACTCGTTCGACTTCTATCTCGATGACGTCGCGCTGGTTCCGTAGTGCGCCGAGTCAGACAAACGCGGTCTACTCAGTCGTCGTCGTAGAAAATAGGCTCGCGTTCACACAGGAAGCGCTCGATAGCCTGGTTCGAAGCCTTCTCGAGTTCGATGAAGCGCAGCCCCATGCCAGGTGGCATGTCGCTCTCGGCATTGAAGAGGCGTGTCCAGCGCACCTCACCGACCGCACGCACCTCGGTGCCGTCTGGCAGATGGATCGAGACTTCCACTTTCTCCCCGACGGGACGCACCTGGTGGGTGGCGACGAATACACCGCCGCACGAGAGATTCTCAGCGAAGCCTGAATAGAAATTATGGTCGCTGCCCAGACTGACATCGAGGTCGACCGAGAATCGAGGGTCAGCGCGGCGGTGACCGCCCCCCTCCGCGGGCTGTACTCTCGGGGCCAAGTGCTGGGCGGAGGCGGTTTTTTTCATGGGGCTACACCGCGTTTCACGGACACGGCACCCTGGTCAACGGACGCCCCCGGAACGCCTTTAGCCTTCAGCTGTCAAATTCCCGCCAGCGGCAGCGCAGCCAACGAAGACCCGCGGAATGGCCCTGAATCCTTACAGCCAAGACTGAACGCGCAGCTCGTGATTAGGCGCGCGAACGCCGCGAACGACTCGCCAAATGAGGAAAGCGCTTGCCAAGGTCACGGACGCCAAAGCCGCCGCGGGCAGCGCGGCGACCAGAGTCCCGACGACAGGCCCGGCGGCGAAGCGATCGAGGAACAATTCCGCGATGACAGCCAGACCGCTCGGCAACGCCAAGCCGAGCAGTGCAGGACGCTTCATCGACGCCATGTCGACCGAACCGACACACCAGCGCAGCGCAGCAACAGCCAGCAAGACTAGCCATGACTTCGCGAGCGCCAGGGCAAGCCCGAGGCCAATCGAAAGCGCCGAGGTCCCAGCTCCTGGCACTGCGTAGCCGCCGAAGGCCAACAAGGACAGGAGCGCCGCGATGGCGAGCGAGTGGATCCACTCGGCCAAGGCAAGTGAGCCGCGCCGGCGAGACCCAGCAAATGGGCGCGCGCGCTCCAAGACGGGCACCATCGACAGCAACACCAAAACTGCGACACAGCCGATCGCAGGGTCCTTGAAGGCCGCCCACTGCCAGGGCCACGCGCCCTGCAATCCAACGATGTCAGTCGGACGCAGGCTGCCCGCCGCGAGGGCCGTCACAATCAGAAACGCTGCCAGCGGAGTGTTGAACAGCAACACCCACAGAGCCCGCCCAAGAGCGCCCTTCGGCGACCAAGTCTGGTCGCGGCCGCGCGTCAGCAGCGCCGTCACCACGAGGCCCGACAGCGTCGCCGCCGGGACCACTGCGACGTCGAGCTCCGCGGCGATGACGCTCCGCCCGAGCGAGAGCAGGCAAACGAGCGCACTGCCTGCGACCAGCGCGAGATACGAGAGAAACGATTCGGGGAGCTCGGACGAGAGCAGCGCGCCTAGCGCACGCCCCGGGTGAAACGTCTTCGCCGAGCCCGACCTAGCGCGGCTCGTGCCCCGCAAGCGCTCACTCAAGCTGCGCTCGAGCACGCCTAGCCAGCGCCCGAGCGGCGAGAGCAAGAAGAGACACAGGCCGAGCACCAAACCGATCACGAAGATTGCGGGCCGCAACGTGTCCGGCGAGCTGTAGCGAAACCCGCTCGAGTCGACACGCAGCACGAGCGAATCGGGGCCGCGTCGCAGCACGAACTCGGAGTTCTTGGAGTTTGGAGGCGGAATGAAATCACTCGGGCCACGCACCACGACGCCGTCGACTTCTTGGACAACGTCCGATGCGAGCAGCCCAGCGCGCGCGGCGCGGCTCTTCGGCTCGACTTGAGTCACTTGAAGACCATCGGGCGAAGGGCCCAACGAAATCCCCAGAAAACGCGCAAAGCGGGCGCCATCGGCGCGCGCGGCGTACAGCGCCTGGTCCCCACGAAAGCTCGGCACGACATCGATCGACACACCATCGAGCCTGCCCAGGACCTCCACGCCCGCGCCGCTCTTCGGCGCGAACGAGACCTCGACGTCTCCGCGAAACGTGGTGTGGCGCGCATCGACGGCGCCGCAGAGCTTGCCCGCGAGCTCCGGGGTGATGAGCGCCTCGATCGCATGGGGAGCGACAATCTGGGCGTCCGTGACGATCCGTAGCCCCTTTTGGGGCGCTTCTCCCGCGCGGTAGAGCTCACCGCGCAGCGTCACCGTCGCGGGTCGTCCCTCGGGAAAGCCAGATCCCGATACGCGCACCCGGTCCCCCACCTCGAGGTGCCGCGGCGAAATCTCGGTCACGTCGATCAGGTTGGGTGTGCGGTCGAGCGAACCGCAACCTAGCGCAAACAAACACGAGAGGACGAAGCGCCGCACCCGTTCGCGTATACACGCCCCGTCTTCAATAGGCGAAATACCCGGCAAGAACGCGCTGGCGGGGACGCCCCCGTCAAGAAAACGCCGCCAGTTTCTGGGCCAGCGGTGCGTGTTCGATCTACCTCGGTCGAGCCGTAAGGAGGCTCCCCCATGACCGACCTCGTCGAGCTCGTTGAAACTCTGCGCAACGCCCAGACGGAAATCCTACGCCTGGCGCCGTTCCGAGATATCGGCTTGGTGCCGAACCCCGGCGCCTCGACGGGCGCGATCAGCGCGGCAGAGGAGCGGCTCGGGGTGGCTTTGCCCCCATCCTACAAAGCCTTCCTGCGACACTTCGACGGCTGGCCGCGTTGCTTCGAAGGAGCGAGCTTGCTCGGAACGGCGTGTCTTGGAAACCGCGTGTACACGGAGTTTGCTCACGCTGCATTCGCCGCGGCGGAGACTCCTGAACCAGAGCTCGGGCCCCCGACGCGACCCAGGCGCTACGCCCACGTCATCCCCTTCGGCGTTGATCTGCAGTCGACCACGCTGTTCGCATTCAATCCGAGCGTCGTCTCGAGTCACGGCGAGTACGAGGTGATCGCGTGGATCAACGAGCTTGGCATGCGCCGTGAAAGCTTCCCGAGCTTCCTCGAGCTCTTGATCGAGCTCGCGGAGTACGAACTCGAAGGGCATCGGTCACTGCACCGAGAGCAGGACCAGACCTCGCAAGCTTTCCCCCAGCACGCGCTCCAGCAGAGCGCCTAGCCCGGGCGGCCCCACTCCACAAAAAGCGGGCTGAGGGAGCGCGGGCGCAGGCGAGCAGGAGCGCCCACGCCTGGCGCGCTCGGGTGGCCAGGCCTAGAAGTGTCGGTGCGATATCAGGTGCCGGCCGTCCCCTTGACGCTGTCGAGGAGGGCTGCTGAACTGACGGGTGCTGCCGGGCACCACGCCAGGCGCTGAAAGCGAAGAACGTTGTCGGTGAACCCCTACGCAATAGCCGACCACAATTTTCGCGCGGTCGAGCTCCAATGCAGGCACGGCCACAGGACGCAACCATGAACGGCGACGCAGGGTCCGAGAGCGAGGGGCCGCCATCGCAGCGGCGAATCATCAAGCGCTACTCGAACCGCAAGCTCTACGATACCAAGGGCAGCAGTTACGTCACCCTGCTTCAGATCGCGCAGATGATTCGGGACGGTGAAGATGTCCAGATCATCGACAACGCCACCAAAGAGGACAAGACCGACGTCACTTTGGCGCTCATCATCTCTGAAGAGCTGCGCGAACGCCCGCGAGCGATCCCCCTTAGTACCTTGAAGGCGCTCATCCGGCACCGAGGCGAACGGATTTTGACGCACCTCCGCGAGGGCCCCATCGGCAAGCTCATCCCGCGGGATGAGGCCGAAGGGAGCGTCGCGCCGCCCGAACCCATGGGAGATGACGAGATGTCGCAGGGCAAGGAAAACCGGGGCCTTCGGGCCACGCTGGAACAGTGGCAGACGGCGATCGATGAGCGAATTCGCGCCGTGCTCCCAAATTTTGCGGCTTTCCGTGATCTGGAAACCGAGGTCCGCCGGCTGTCCGAACGCCTGGATAGCTTGGAACAGCGCCTCCCCAAACCGGGCGAGCCACCGGCGGGGGATGCCGGGAATAGCTGAGCAAGGGGCCCGGTTCTACTCGTAACCCGAGGCCAATGGCTCCCCAACGTCTCAGCAGTCGCCAGTTCGAAGAGGAGGTGCTCCAGCACCTGCCTTCCATGCTCTCCGTGGCGTCCCGCCTCATGAAGAATGGGTCGGAAGCGGAGGATCTCGTTCAGGATTCAGTCCTGAAGGCGATCCGGGCGCGCGACAAGTTCGAGACCGGCACCAACCTGCGGGCTTGGCTGCTCAAGATCCTCACCAATACGTTCATCAACCGCTACCGGCGCGGGGGCCTCGAGCGGAGCGTCCTGGACGGGCCGGATGCCGATCCCCTGGCCGATGGCTGGGTCAGCGCTTCCACGATGGAAGCCTTGCGTGACCCCGAGTCTCAGGCGCTGAGGCCGATCCTCGAGGCGGAAATTGGGCGGGCGCTCGAGGAGCTCCCCACGGAGTTTCGGCTGGCCGTGGTGTTGAGCGATGTGGAAGACCTCTCCTATAAGGAGATCTCGGACGTGATGGGCTGCCCGGTCGGCACGGTGATGTCACGGCTCCACCGCGGCAGACGCATGCTGAAATCGAAGCTCTACGAACACGCGCGCGCTCTCGGCATTGTGGGCCCGGAGGCGGCCGTTGGTGAACTACCGAGCCACGAATCGGTGGTGGAGATCGACCAGTACCGTCAGAAGAGGGGAGCGCGGTCGTGAACTGCCACGGTGTGATCCCGCTCTTGGAGCCCTTTTTGGATGGGGAGCTTCAACCCGAGCGAGTGGTCGAGGTCGAGCAGCACCTGGAAGAGTGTTCACGTTGCAACGAGCGACTGCGCCTCGGGCGCGCCTTGCGCTTGAGTTTGCGGCGCGCCATGGCGCCCAGCGCCGAACCGAGCGCAGCCTTCCGGGCGCGGCTTGCCGGAGCGGTCGAAGCTTCTCGCCAACGCGAGTGGGAGACGCGCGTGCTCGAACGGCAGGTCGAGCGTAGCCGCATGCTGTCGTGGCGTACGATTTTGCCCGTCGCCGCGGCGGCTGCGATGACTCTGATTTGGGCAGCATCGGTCGACAAACCCGATCGAAGCGAGAGAGCGGCACGGCTTGAAAACGCCAGCAACGTCGACGACCTGCTCGAGGAGATCGTCAATCATCACTTGAGCAGCCGCCCGGAAGTGACCTCCGCGTCGCTCCTGCCGTCGTTCGACCAAGAGGTGGGCGTACCGGTGCGAGCGCCGAGCCTGACGCAATATGGAGCGCGTTGGGAGGGTGCAAGTCTGGTACCGATGCACCATCAGCGTGCCGCGTCGTTGCGCTACAAGGTCGCGGGTCACGAGATGACCATCTACGTGTACGACTCGTCACGGGTGCAGCTCGAGAATCGACTGCCGCGCCGTCTGGTCGGTGATTCGCCAGTCTACGTGGGAACACGCCGGGGTTTCTCGATTGGCGCGACCGAGCATCGCGGCGTCGGCTATGCGCTGGCCAGCGATTTGAACGACGCGGAGACGGCCGAGCTCGTCGCATCGCTCCACTGAGCGCGCAGCGCACGGCTGGCTCGCCCAGATCACCCGGCGGGCCCCGCTCCCACAACGACGTTGGGCGCGAGCGACAACGCCCCTTCGGCATCGGCCCCCATCGTACCTACGAGTTCGAGTCCGCCGACCGCGCAAAGAAGAGGCGCTGCGCGCCCCGAGCTCGACCGATCTGCGCGCGGCCTTCGGCCTCGGTTCCGCGCCCGGCCACCAATTTGCCCTGCGTCGCGCGCTGCCCTTGCTCGCCCCCAACCATCACGATCCATTCCTCGCCGACGCGCATGACGTACTAGCGGCGTTCGCCCCGGTTGGAGAGACCGGCTACGTGGTCGTGGCCCAAACGCGGCGCGATGCCGCATTGCGCCCCACGCGAGCGCTGGCGGGACAGCTCGCGCTGCGTGCTGGCCTGCCGCTGGGTCTCGGCTGTGCCCTATTCGCGGTCGGCGTGCTCTCGTCCGCACGTCGGGCCCGCGCGCTCAGGACGCCGCGCACCGGGCCGCGCCGCGCGCGCTCCAATTCGTGATGTGCATCGAACTCGGCGATTGAGGAGCTTCGCGGGAGTTTGCGCGAACGTTCCAAGGATTCGGACGGCCCGAACCAACGCCTACCAGAACAGTGGTAGTAACCCTCGAAATGCCCCTTTCTTTCAACGGGTTGAGGTTTGCTGCCAGAGGGCGCGGCTCGAACTACCATCCGCTGCGGGGTGCCATGGAGTCGGCGCTGCGCATTGCGTACTCTGGCGACTGGCCAGCACGGCTTTGGGTGCGGTTTCCCGGCGCGGCCCGGGTGCACTGCGTCCGACATGAGCTCGCGCTGCTCGGCACACCAGCGCGTCGCTTGCGCTTGGCGTTTCTCTCGGATCTGCACCTAGGGCCGACCACTGCCACGGAAACGCTCGACCATGCCTTCGCCGCGATCACGGAGGCTCGCCCTGACGTCTTGCTGCTGGGCGGGGACTACGTGTTTCTCGATGCCCATCGGAGCCTCGCCGATGAGCTCTCGAAGCGCGTGGCCAGCGTGCCGGCGAGGACCAAGCTGGCCGTGTTCGGCAACCACGACCTCTGGACGGATCATGGCTTGCTCGAAGAGGCACTCACGCGCGCCGGAGCGCGAGTGCTGGTCAACCAAGCGGTCCGCTTGCCCGCGCCCTTCGACGAAATTGCCGTCCTCGGCCTGGATGACCCATGGACAGGCCGCCCCGACCCCGAGCCCGCCATTTCGGAGTGTGGCGACGCCCGCGTCCGCTTGGCCCTCGTTCATTCGCCGGACGGGGCCGCGTTTCTTCAGAATCGTTCGATCGCGCTCATGCTGTGTGGACACACTCATGGCGGGCAGATCGCGCTGCCAGGCGGGCGCCCGCTGGTCTTGCCCCCGGGCCCGTATTCGAAGCGCTTCGCGTGGGGGTTGCATCAGCTCGAAGACTTGAAGCTGTTCGTCTCACGCGGCGTGGGCGCGACCGAGCTGCCACTGCGCAGCTACGCGCCAGCGGAAGTGGCGATCTTCGATCTGTTTTGAACAGAGCGCGAGCTTGGGCGAAACTGCAGATTAGTGAGCGGGCGCGACCACGCCGCTGCCGTGCTTGCGGGGGTCTGCGGCCGCTTCCCAAGCGTCGCCCGGCCGAGTCAGCACTTGCACGGCGGTCGCGAAGCTCGGAAACGTTCCCACTCGCTCGCCGCGATACTCGAGATCCGAGCGCAACGACTGCGGCGCGCCGGCCTCGAGCAAAATCGTCGAGCCGCGCAGCGGGATGAAGAAGCGCGGGAGCTTGACGAGCTCGCTCGCAGAGGTGCCGCGCACCAGATGCGCAATCAAAAGCTGCGCGACGTTGGTCGAGATCGCCATGCCACCCGAGCCGCCGATCGCGACCACGGGACGCCCCTGGCGAACCACGATCGTGGG
>JAEUAF010000244.1 GCA_019695485.1 Sorangium sp. | reverse complement strand
AGTCCTACACGTGATTGCGGACACCCGGCTCGGTCGACCGCGTTCAGCGCACGTGTGTCTCCGCGTCCGTCAGCGCTTCTCAGGTGGGCCACCGAAACTGGACCGCCGAGAAGTAAGTGAAGGCCATGTGAGACACGAAGACGGGAGTGAGGCGACCGACACGCGCCGAAAGGAAGCCCCAGACCAACCCCGCACCGACCGCAGCAATCGGCAGTAGCGGGTTCCAGCCGGCTACGGGATCCCGTAGCAGAAACGAGGTGGGCACGAGCGCGAGCGCATAAAGGAGCGTCGTCACCATCCACCCTCGGCGGGATCCGACTCGTTCGGTAACGCGGTCCAGCACCAGCCCCCGCCACACGATCTCCTCGGCGATCGCTAGAAAGAGCAAGGCCGCGGTGAGCCAGGCGCTCTTCTGAACGCGCTCTGGATCGCCGAGCTGCAGGTAGACACGGTAGAGCCACGCTTGGCGCGGAGTTCCGATCGGGGTGAGCGAAACCCGCGCCGCCCAGGATGCCAACCACAACAGCATCGCGCTGACCGCTCCCATCGCCACGTCCCCGCCCCGCGGGGTCAGCCGCTCGAGGAGCGTGCCTTCCTCCCAGAAGTGGCGTAGCGCGAGCAGCGCCAAACCCAAATAGGCGACCACAAGGTAGGCAAAGAAGGCGGGCGTTCCTGCCAGCGCATCGCGGAAGGCTAGGGCGTTGGCGGTCGCCGCGACCACCACGACGATGGCGACGAGCTTCATCGCGGGCTCCCGAGCCGAGCCGCTACCCAATCGAGGATGCGATCGGCGGCGTCTTCTTTTGGCATCGGAGGCAAGGGCTCCGCGTCGCGGGTTCCCACCAGCATGGCGCGCACGTCGTCGAGGCCCAGCGACTCCTCGGCTCGATTGGCGACGACCAAGTCGACCTTCTTTTTTGCCAATTTCTCGCGGGCGCGCTGAATCACCCGCTCGTCCGTGTCGGTTTCGAGTGCGAAACCGACCAGCACCGGCAACTCGCCGCGTCGCGCTTCACCGATTTCGGCGAGCAGGTCCGGATTCGGTAAGAGTTCGAGCGCCCACGGCGCGGTACCGCGCTTGATTTTGGAGGCGTGGGCCTGCGCGGGGCGATAGTCGGCGACGGCCGCGGCCATCACCAGCGCGTCGGCTCCGGTCAAATCCAAGTGGAGCGCTTGCCAGAGCGCGCTCCGCATGGCGAGTGCGCTCCGCACATCGACGCGCGTCACCCCGGTCGGCGTGGGCAGCGCCACGGGGCCGGCCACGAGCGTGACGCGCGCGCCATGCAGCGCCGCGCGTTCTGCAATGGCAAACCCCATTTTACCGGACGAGCGATTGCTCAAAGTCCGCACGGGATCGATGTCTTCCGCGGTCGGCCCTGCGCTCACCACGACGTGCCGTCCCGAAAGCGTCGGCGAAGTGAGCTTCGAAACCACGAACGCCAGGATATTGCTGGGCTCAGCCATGCGCCCGAGGCCGCTGTCGCCAGACGCCACTTCGCCGGCTACAGGCCCCACGAAGCTGACGCGCCCGTCTTCGCCGAGCAGGCGCACATTGCGCAGAGTCGCCGGGTGCGCCCACATGTGCGGGTGCATGGCGGGTGCGATCAAGAGCGGACAGCGCGCCGAGAGCGCCAAGGCTCCGATCAGGTCGTCAGCGCGGCCCGTGGCGAGTCGAGCGATGACGTCGGCGCTGGCCGGCACAATCAGCAATAGGTCCGAGCGCGCAGCGAGGGCGATGTGGAGTTCGCCGGCGGCGGAGAACATGTCGGTGTGGGGAGCCTTGCCCGTCAGTCCCGAGAACGTGGCGGCGCCCACGAATTCGGCGGCGCCGCGGCTCAGCACCACCTCCACGTCGGCGCCTTCCTTGATCAGCAGCCGCAGCAAGACGGCCGCTTTGTAGGCTGCGATGCTGCCGGTGACGGCCATGGTGATGCGCTTGCCGGCCAGTCGCCGGCGCACGCGGGGCTCCAACAGGGGCAGTGGTCGCGAGGTCTCACTCGAGTCGAACGGGTTTTCCGTACGCTCGGAGGTGAGGGCTGTCTTGGGCGCATCCGGCGGGGACTCAGAGCTCATCGCGAGCGAACTTTACACAGAACCGCTCGAGCTCGCGTGGCCGAGACGTAGCGGCTGTCTGGGTCATAGAAACGCCAGGGTTTTTTGGCCCATTCTGCCGCATAGTCGACGCCGATGCGCGGCGAACGGGCGACCTTTGGCGAGGGGCCGTCCAAGAGGTAGACCGGTTTTTGGGTCAGGTCTGCGCCGTAGTGGCTGCCATCGATGGCGAAGGCTTGGCAGAGCTTGCCGGGCCCATTGGTGAGCGCGACGCGCTCGCTCGGGAGCCCACGCCGCGACGCCATCAACTCGTGCCCTTCGAGTGGTTCGACCGCGCGGATCAGGACGGCCTCCGGTGCACCGTCGGCGGTCGTCACCAGGTTGAACTGAAAGTGCATGCCGTACACGAAGAAGACGTAGGCGAAGCCGGGCGGTCCGAACATCACCTCGGTGCGCGGCGTGCGGCGCCCGCCGAACGAGTGCGCGGCGCGATCGAGGGGACCGCGGTACGCCTCTGCTTCGACGATGCGGCCCGCAACGCGGCCCTCGGGGCTCTCGCAAACCAGCACCTTGCCGATCACGCTTTTGGCGACGGTGAGCACGGGCCGCGCGTAGAAGGAGCGAGGGAGCGGACGCGCGTTCAGCACGAGTCACTTGGCCTAGCGCAGCCTAGAAACCGAGCCAGCGACCGCCTTGGAACACGATGAAACTCGCGGCATACGCCAGCAGCGTCATATAAACGAACATGAATGCTGGCCAGCGCAGGCTCTTGGTTTCGCGCCGTACCACCGCCAGCGTGCTCATGCACTGACAGGAGAGCGCGAAAAATACGAGCAGTGAGAGCCCTACGAGCGGCGTGTACACGCGCCCGCCGGACGCGCTGCGCTCCGCGCGCATCTTCTGGCGCAGTGGCAGGGCCTCGTCGTCCAGATCGCCCAATCCGTAAACGAGACCGAGCGTCGACACGAACACTTCCCGCGCGGCGAAGGCGCCGATGATGCCGACCCCCAAGCGCCAGTCGAAGCCGAGCGGCCGAATCGCAGGCTCGATAGCTTTGCCCAGGCGTCCGCCGAAGCTGTGCTCGATGGCGCTCGCGTTCGAGCGCTCGACCGGGCTCGTCATGTGCGGCACGGGTCCGGGCGCCACGCTTCCGTGCGGGACTTCAGCGAGCGGAGGTGCCTCGCTGCCCGCACTCGGCTTGGGGTAGGAGAGCAGCACCCAGAGCGCGACGGTGCAGGCCAAAATCACCGTGCCCGCTTCGCGCAAGAAGACGAAGGCGCGCTCCCACATCGACTTGAGCGTGACGCTCAGACTCGGCAGGCGGTACGGCGGCAGCTCGAGCAAGAGCGGCATGTGACGGCCGCGCACGACCGTGCGCCCCAAGATCCCCGCGGCGATCAGCGTCGTGGCCAGCGAAAATGCGTACATCGCGACCATCAGCCCGCTCTGCACCGAGAAGAATCCGAGCTTCGCGTTTTCTGGGAACAGCGCGGCCACGATCAAGCTGTAGACGGGCAAGCGCGCCGAGCAAGTCATCAGCGGGATCACCAGCATGGTCAGCAAGCGATCACGCTGCCGCTCCATGGTGCGCGTGGCCAAAATCGCGGGCACTGCGCAGGCGAATCCCGAAAGCATCGGGACGAACGCGCGACCGTGCAGGCCGAGCGCTTTCATCACGCGATCCATCAGAAACGCCACGCGGGCCATGTACCCGCTGTCTTCCAAGAGTCCGATGAAGAAGAACAGCAACAGAATCTGCGGCAGGAACACCACCACGTTGCCCACGCCGCCGAGCACCCCTTCGGTCAACAGGTCGCGCAGTACGCTTCCGGGAAGGGTTGCTTTCAGGCTGAGTGAGAGCCAGCGGAAGCTGGCTTCGATCGCGCTCACCGCTGGATCCGACCAGGAAAAGAGCGCCTGAAAGACGACCAGCATGACGCCGAGGAAGGCCAGAAAGCCGAACACCGGGTGCAAGAGCACGCGGTCGACGCGCATCGAGAGCTCCCGCTTTGGCGGGTGGGGATCGACGCGCCCGTACAGACTCGCCACGATCTCTTCGATCAGCGCGTAGCGGCTGGCGATGATCTCGGTGTCGAGGTCACGCTGGCCCGCGGCGCGGCGCACGTCGAGACAGCGCGCGCGCAGCTCGTCCGGGATCCCGGAGAGCTCGTCATCGGCCTCGACGCTCGACAGCGCCCAAAGCGCGAGGGCGCGCTTGCGCTCGACGCTGCCCTGTAACCACGCGGGCAGCGCGTTGGCGACGCGATCGACGTCGGCGATGAGCTCCTTCGGGTAGTTCACGGCGAGGCGCGCGGAGCGCGGTTCCGCGAGCGCCCGGGCGACCCCCTCACTCAGTGCGTCGACGCCGGCGCCCTTGCGCGCGTTGGTAGCGAAGCAGGGCACGCCGAGCCGGCTCTCGAGCGCGGCGAGGTTCGGCGGATTGTCGGACACCTCGTCGATCATGTTGACGGCGACGACGAGCGGGACCCTAAGCTCGGCGAGCTGCAGCAAGAAATACAGATTTCGCGCGAGTTGACCGGCGTCGAGCACCACCAGACACAGATCCGGTCGCGGGTGCTCGAAGAGCCCCAGCACCGCGAACATCGCGATCTGTTCCTCTGCCGATCGAGCAGCCAGTGAGTACGTGCCCGGCACGTCCACCACCTCGAACGGATCGAGCTGTTTTGGGTGCGCGACGCCCGAGCGGCGTTCGACGGTGACGCCGGGGTAGTTGCCGATGCGCGCGTTCTGACCAGTCAGGCGATTGAAGAGCGCCGTCTTGCCGACGTTCGGGTTGCCGACCAAGACGACCAAGCGCGCGCCGCCTTCGACGTGGCGGGGGTTGGGATCAGGCGTCTGCGCGGCGGCGTTCACGAGCTGCTCGGCGAGCGGGCAGAGCGTGCAAGCAGCCCGCCCTTGTCAGCCGCCCGGGGCTCCGCCTCGCGAGCGATATGGCCGACGAGGACTGGACTGACTTCGACCGTTAGCGCGTCGGTGCGTCGGATCGAAAGGCTCGCGCCGCGCAGGAGCAGCTCCAGCGGATCGCCGAGCGGCGCGACGCTCACGACCTCGACGCGCGTGCCGGGGAGCAGTCCGAGCTCCATCAGGCGGCGTCGAAACGAACCCAGCCCGCCCACGCGCGTGACCGTGGCGACGGCTCCTAGCGGCAGCTCGGCGAGGTTCATCCCGTGAGCTTAACGTTCCTGAAAACGATTTTCAAATTCATTCCTGGCCTCCAGCCTAGCTCTTATTGCAGCGCTGGCGAGGAATCGCCGCAGGAACGGGGCCCGGACCTGTCGGCGATCAGCTTTTCGGCTGCAGATTCGCCGGCCCGGCCGATAGCCCCCACTTTTTGATGCTGGCGGCGAGGGCGGCGCTGTCTGCGGACCGCGGCAGAACGCGCAGCACTTCAGTCAGGCTTTCGAGCATGGCGCGCGCAGAGCTGAAGCGTCGCAAGGGGTCACGCTCCAGGGCGCGGTGCACCGTGCCGCAAAGGCCCAGCGGCAGCGAGGGCCGCTCCCGACTCAGCAGCGGCACGCGGCAGTTCTTGACCTGCTCCACCACGTCGAGGTCGGTGTCGCCGTGGAATAGCCGGCGGCCGACGAGCGCCTCCCACATCACGATGCCGAGGCTGAAGATATCCGTAGCGACACTGGCAGGGCCACCCAAGAGGAGCTCGGGTGCGACGTAGCTGAGCTTGCCCTTCACGATGTTGGGGCGCGTGATTTGGCCGCGGTCGTTGGCGCGGGCGAGCCCGAAGTCGGCCAATTTCACGACGCCACTCACGTCGAGCAAGATATTCCCCGGCGTCACGTCGCGGTGCAGCACCGCGAGGCTCTTGGTGTTGGGATCGACATG
>JAEUAF010000209.1 GCA_019695485.1 Sorangium sp. | reverse complement strand
ACTAAGCCCAACGCTACTAAGCCCAAAGCTACTAAGCCCAACGCTACTAAGGCTAGGACTTAGCCGAGACCCCGGCCCCGCCGAAAAATACACGTTCGGAGCGTTCGACGCCGCCAGCGAGACGCATTATGGAGAGCCCGCTACGTCCCAATCTTTCGCGGAACCGAAGCAGACTTGGAAGCCAGGAATCGCGATAGGTTCTCCAGCGATGATCGAAGCCCCGCGTCATGATCGGCTTTGGTGATGCCGGGCGGGACGTTCTCGGCGGCGATGGTGACCCGGGTTCCAGCCGGCAGCGCCTCGAACGACCAAGTCATCAGCATCACGCCCGCGAACGAAACGTTGGTTGACTCAAATTCGACCGACTGAACGATGCGTTTTCCGGGCATGAGCGCGAGAAATTGCCCGGTGCTGAGATCGGTTCGCGCGCTCGTCTTGCCGACGTTCGCTGACGTATCGGCGGTGTAGCTGAGCTCGATGCGATACCGGCCTCCCTCGCGGAAATCGTAGTCGAGAACGCGCATGGTCATTTCCCCAGGTGGCAACCACGCCGCCAGTGCTTTCGGATCGCTGAAAGCACGGTACACGTCTTCCGGCTTGGCAGCGACGACGACTGACGCGGTGTCGATGCGGGGGGCTGTGGCTTGCATCTTCCAAGGTTACCTCGTCGAATCGCGAACGGACCCGTCGTGTGGTGTCGAGTGGGCTCTGCTCCCACAAATTGGGTCACCAAGGCGCGCTGACCGGGCAGCGGTGGCAAGCTCGGTCTGTTAAGCTTGCTCGAGCGAGCGCCGCGCGGGATCCGCCGCGCGCTGCGGTTTTTCTCTCTTGCCCCGAGCTTTATTCGTGCGGCTTTTTGGGTCTGGTGCTCTCCTCGTCGGCTGCGCGGTCGCATTCGCTGGCGCCTGCAGTGGCTCGGAGTTCACCAGCGCTTCCACGGCGGGCGGGTTCACTGGTGCTTCGAGCTCCGGGGGAGCCCAGGCGAGTGGCGGACATGCCACTGCCGGTGGTGCCGACGCCGGGGCCCCCGCCGGTGGCGTGCCAAGCGGGAGTTGTACCGAGCCTGCCGACTGCGACGACCGGAACCCATGCACCGTCGATAGCTGTAACGCCGATGGGACATGCGTTACGGCTCCGACCTGCCGTGCGACGCAGAAGTGCTGTGCGGGCAATTGCAACGAATGTTGCGACTCCGGCGACTGCGACGACGGTGTTGCTTGCACCACGGACACCTGCCTCGGCGGCAATTGCAGCCACGCGCCCGACGACAGCGCTTGCAAGAGCGGCGAATATTGTTCCGCGACGGACGACTGTCGAACGCGCGTTCGTTGCGAGCGAGACATCGACTGCGATGACGGGGATCCTTGCACCACCGAAACCTGCGTCGACAATCAGTGCGTTCCGCTCGGCTGCCCGCAAGGGCAATCGTGTTGTCCAGGCAGAGGTTGTGCGGAGTGTTGCAGCGACGCGAAGTGCAACGATGGTGACCCTTGTTCCAAAGACGTGTGTAGCGGCGGAGTCTGCCAAAGCGAAGGCTTGTGCCAAGCGGGGCTCTCGTGCTGCAAGTCGGCGGACGGGCAGAGCGCGGCGTGCGGAAGCTGCTGTAGCGCGTCGGATTGTGACGACGGTACCGACTGTACGGTCGACCTTTGCACCACCACGGGCTGTGCACACGTGGCGGACTCTAGTCGCTGCGGCGCCGGTGAGAGCTGCAACCCGAGTCTGGGCTGTCAGCCGAGCGTGGAATGCCGGCTTGCCACGGACTGCGCTTCAAAAGATCCCTGTTTGACGCCCCAGTGTGTGAACGGTAAGTGCGAATTCGCTAGCTGCGGGGCGGGCCAGAACTGCTGTGCCGATGGCTGCCACGAGTGCTGCGATGCTTCGCAGTGCATCGACAACGCGGACTGCACCATCGATACTTGTTCGAGCGGCTCGTGTCACCACCAGCCCTCGAACGACAAGTGCAAAGCGGGGCTCCAATGTTCGGCCGAAGCCGGGGGCTGCGTGCAGTGCCTCCAGAACTCGGACTGCGACGACAAGAGCGAGTGCACGAACGACCTTTGCGTGGATCACCAGTGCGTTTACGGCAACAGCTGCGCCGGGCAGGGGCTCCATTGCTGCGCTGATCACTGCGCCGCCTGTTGCTCGGATAGTGAATGTGTCCCCGCTGAGCTTCCGCCGAACAAAGGCGGCTCGTGCACGTCTTATAGCTGCCAGTCAGGTAAGTGCGTGAGCAAGACGACTACCGGATGCCTTGGCACCTGCTGCCCCGTCGGAGGTTGCTCGCTCACCGGTTGCCTATTGCCGATCTGACTCGGTCGCCAGACCGCGATAGGCAGACGGGCTAGCCAGCTGCCGGCAGCGAGCCGCCATGCGCGATCATCGCCATGATGCGCTCCCGCACCCCAGGTTTGCCCGGGTCGCCAATGTCCGCAAATGCGGGCACGCCAGGCGGTAAAGTGATCCAGGGGTGCTTCGAGCGGACGTAGTAGTGCGCCTCGGGCGGCAAGCGTTCAGGTTCATCGAGCATCCCGACGCGCACCAGCGCGATCCCGTCGCCGAGGTCGGGACGGTGGACCCACAAGGTACAGCCGCATTCGGCGCATTGGATTTGCTTGTGGCTCTTGGCGCCCTGGGACGCCTGGGTCTTGCCAGCGATTAGTCGGACGAAATGGCTCTCGATCATGCTGACGGTCCCGAAAGCGGACCCACTGGAGCGCTGGCACAGGCGGCAATGACAAGCGTGCGTAATGATTGGCTCGGCTTCCAGGCGAAAGCGGGCGTTTTCGCAGCGGCAGCGGCCTGTGACCGGGAGGAACGCGATTTCGGTTGGCATGTGGGAGGATTCCTTGAGAAATGAGCGAAGGTTCGCGCGTTGTCGCTCGGGCTCGGCGTGATTCGACAATTCCCGAAAGAAAAAATAGATTGTCGAACGGGCGCCTCTTCGCGCGACCAGCTCCGACCGAACTCAAGTCGCCACCCCTTCCAAGGAGCCGCCATGCGTTACGCTTGCCTCGTCTATTTCGATCCCCAGAAAGTATTCAGTCAAAGCGCGGAGGCCGAGGCAGCGCTGCGGGACACCGGCCCTTACAATGCGGAGTTGAGGGCCAGCGGGCAGCTGGTCACCGAAGGTGCGCTCGAACTCCCGCAGCAGGCCATGACCGTGCAGGTTCGTGACGGCAAAATGTCGGCAACTGACGGCCCTTTCATGGAGACAAAAGAGGTGCTGGGGGGCTTCTTGGTGGTCGAGGCCCGGGACCTCAATGAAGCCCTGCGACTCGGTGCGGGGATCCCGCTAGCGCGGCTCGGGTTCGTCGAAGTGAGGCCGCTGGTCGACTTCAGCAAGCCTCGTCCGCAGCTATGAGCGACGATGACCCGCGCGCGGCGCTGGACGCCATTTATCGAGGCGAGGCGGGGCGCGTGCGTGCCACTCTGATCCGCTGCTTGGGGAGCTTCGATGCGGCGGAGGAGGCACTTCACGATGCCTTCGTCGCGGCCGCCAAGCAATGGCCGGAGCAGGGCGTGCCAATTAACCCCTACGCCTGGCTGGTTTCTACCGGCCGCTTCAGCACGATCTCGCGCTGGCGACGGCAAGCACGACTGGCGAGAGCGTTGCCCGAACTCGCTCCAGAGCTCGAGGTAGACGTTGAGCTCGAGCGACCCGACCTCATCCAGGACGACGAGTTGCGTTTGATCTTCACGTGTTGCCACCCGACGCTCACGCCAGACGCACGCGTCGCGCTCACCCTGCGCGAAGTCGCTGGGCTGACGACCGAAGAGATCGCGCGGGCCTACCTCACGCCGACGCCGACTATCGCGCAGCGCATCGTACGGGCCAAGGCCAAGATCCGCGATGAGCGCATTCCGTACGAGGTTCCGAGCGCGGCCGACTTGTCAGCGCGGCTCGAGAGCGTGCTGCAGGTCGTATACCTCATATTCAACGAGGGTTACGCGAGCGGGGAGGGTCCCAACCTGACTCGCGACGATCTTTGCCGTGAAGCGATTCGGCTTGGGCAGAGCATTGTGCGCCTGCTGGGCGAGCCGGAGGCGCTCGGGTTGCTGGCGCTGATGATTTTGCACGACGCGCGCAGCGCCGCTCGCATCGACGCCGACGGCGAGCTCGTGCTCCTCGAACGACAAGACCGCTCGCTCTGGGACCGGACGCGGATCCGCGAGGCAGAACAGCTGATTGAGCGAGCGCTGAGCGCACGCCGCGTGGGGCCCTATTTGCTGCAAGCCGCGATCGCCGCGGTGCACGTCGAAGCGCCGAGCTTTGCCGAGACCGATTGGGCCCAGATCGTAGGACTCTACGACGTGCTGCGACGCCTGGATCCCTCGCCGGTCATCGCGCTAAATCGCGCGGTGGCGCTCGGCATGCGAGACGGAGCGAAAGCTGGGCTCGCCGCCATCGAGCCGCTGATCGAGCAGGGCGGGCTCGAGGGCTATTACCTGGCGCACGCGGCCCGCGCCGATCTAGAGCGACGGCTCGGTCTGGGGGCCGCCGCGCGACGCTCCTACGAGCGGGCGCTCGAGCTGTCGCGCCAGCCGGTTGAGCGGCGCTTTTTGGAAGCGCGCTTGGCGGAGCTTCGGCTAGGGCTCGCCCCAAAGCCGTAGCGCGCAGACGCAGCCCAGGCCCGCGCCGTGTCCCGGAGCCCGCGCGCTGTGGGCCCAGCGCCACGCACTGGCGGCCAACGCTGGGCGCTTGTTCGCGGAAGACGCTGGACGTCCGGCTTGGCACGTGAGCTGCTTCTTGGGCCGCCATGCTCGCCCCTTGGAACGACCTCCTCGCACTCGCTCGGCAGGGCGAGGTGGCACGCCTAGGTGACGCGCTGGCTGGGCGCGCGGCCCAGCTGCGGGCGCACAAGCCCCAGCCCGAGGCGCAGAAGCCCTACGGGCGGCGCGTGCTTCATCAAAGCGACCAGGGCGAGGTCATGCTCGCGGGGTGGCCGTGCGGCGCTGGCGCGGCGCCTCATGACCACGGCAGCGCGACAGGGCTCGTGTTCGTGATCGAAGGGCACTTCGCCGAGACTTGTTACGCCTTCGACGGCGGAAATCTGCGCGTTCTCGGCGTGCACCGCTACGCGCCTGGGGGCTACCTCCGTGCCACGCCGGGGGCGATCCACGACATGCACGCGCAGAGTGAGGGCATGACTTTGCATTTTTACGTGCCGGCAATTCACGACATGCGGGTCTTCGATCCGGCACTGCGCGCCACGTTCGTGGTCACGGGCGATGCGGGCGCCTGGTCGCCGCGCGCAGGCGAACGGGTCTCCGCGCGCGTCGCTTGGGACGGCGCGTGCGCACCCTGAGGATCGCGAAGACCATGTTTTGGATTGGCTACACCACCCGCTACCGCGAAGGCAGCCGACAATTCGCACGCGCAGCCGCCACGCTGCGGGAGCGCCTCGCTCGCGCTCACCCGGGCTCGGAAATTCGCCTCGAAGCGCTGGAACGAAAGGCCGATTTCGTGGCTTCCATGGCGCGCGTGGAAGCGGCCGGAGCCCAGATCGACGAACTCCACTTCTTAGGGCACTCCGGTATGTATGGCATCATGTTCGGCTCGCGCAGTTGGCCGGAGCAGTTCAGCCCCCATGAGTGGCGCGCCCTGCACATCCCATTCGCCAAGGGTGCTCGCGCCTACTTTCACGCTTGCCGCACCGCGCGCTGGTTTGCGCCCTTCTTTGCTCGCACATTCGGCGTCAAAACCTACGGCCACCATGGCTACACCACGGTCTCGACCGAGCCGGAGCGCTTCGTGTTCGAAGGCTTCGGCCGACGTCAGCGGGACATCTACCTGGTGTCGGTCCCCGGTCGCAAGACTCACGGGCTCGCCGGTAGCCTGCGCAAATACGTGCTCCGCCCGCGCGCCATCCCCATGCTCGCGTTCAGCCCTGAGCCCGCTGCGAACACGGGCTACGACGCCGTTGCTGAGCTCTATGACCGCGCGTTCGCGGACATCTGCGTGCGCCGGGATGAGTGGAATTGGCTCTCCGAGCGCATCTCCGCGCTGACGCTCGAGCTCGGGCATCCGCCGCGCGTGCTCGACCTCGGCTGTGGCAACGGCGCCCTGCTGCTCGAGCTCGAGGGGCGAATCGCGCGTGGCATCGGCCTCGATAGCTCCAGGAAAATGCTCGATTGCGCCAGGCGCCGGGCCCGACACTCCACCAAACTGGCTTTCCAGTCGATTGACGGTCCGTGCTTGCCGTTTGCAGACGGCACGTTCGATGTAGTCGTCTCGTTCCTCTCGTTTCGCTACCTCGATTGGGATCCGATGCTGGCTGAGATTCGGCGCGTGCTCGCGCCTCGGGGGCGCTTGCTGGTGATTGATATGGTCGAACAGCCGCTCCGCCTGCGCGACGCGCCGCAGTTCGCGCGTTCGGCGGCGCATCAGCTACTGAGCCGAGTCGTGCAGCGTCGCTTCGCGCGCGATCTGCGTGCCCTGACGTCACACCCGGACTGGGAAGCGATGCGACAGCACAATCCGATCCGCGCCGCTCACGAGTATCGCTTCTACTTCGAAAGTCGCTTCCCCTCGCGTAAGCTCCAGACGCTCAATGTGGGCCGGCACGCGCGCGTGGTAGCGTTCGACAGCGGCGCGCTCTTGCCAGGCCTGGTTTCCCCCCTGTCTTACCCATGACCGCAGCTGCCCGCGTCGGAATTCTGGATTGGGGGATCGGTGGCGTCGGAGTGCGACGCGCGCTTCGGCGGCGCGCGCCTGGGGTGCCCGTGCTCTATCTTTCGGACTCCGGATTCACGCCCTACGGCCTCCTGTCGCGGAGCGCGCTCGGTGCGCGAGTGTCGCGCCTCCTTTGGTACTTGGCCGAAAATGGCGCGACCAGTATTGTCGTCGCCTGCAACGCCGCTTCGACCGTGCTCGACGCAATCGTCGCCGCACGCGCTCCGGATCTGCCGGTGCTAGGTGTGATCGCTCCCGCGATCGCGCTCGTGCCCGAGAAGTTCCGGGGGACGCTCGGTGTGCTGGGCGGACGGCGCACGATCCGTTCACAGTTGTATCGGCGCGGGCTCGAACGCCCGGGGCGACGCATCGTGCAGCGCATCGCGCAGCCGCTGTCGGCGCACATCGAGGCGGGCAGAACGGAGTCTTCAGACTGCGCGCGCGATCTCGAGCGCATCATGAACCCCCTGCGCGACGCCGACGCGCTGCTCCTAGCGTGCACGCACTACCCGGCTATCCTGCACAAAATCGCGCGCCAGGCGCCCCACGCGCGCCTCTTCGACCCAGCGGAGCAAGTCGTGGAGCACCTGCTTTCTCACTTTCCGCTGCCCGCGCGCAGTCTCCGAGACCAAACGCTCACCACCGGCAGTGCCTACCAAACCCGCGCCGCCGCCGGCCGCGCGTGGGGCTTCGACCTCGGCGCCTGCGCGCACGTCCACATTCGCGGCGGCTAGGCGGCGGACGCCGAGGGCAACGCCTCCACGACCGATGGCGATGGGGGGCGAGATGGAGAGCCGCCAGAGGGTCGTGCTATGCGAGGTTCGGTGGAGAGCCTCCGAGAGCGTCGGCTCATTCTTCCCGCCGCAGTGGTTTTCGTGACAGGCATGGCGTGGTGGGGGCGCGTGTGCGCCATCGCGCGGCTGCCAGAGCCAGATCCAGACGCCTTCGCTCACCTCGCGATTGCCAAGCGATTGTTGGTTCATCCTTGGCAGCTCAACCTGCACTGGGTGTGGTTACCGGGCTACCATTACTATCTCGGTGTACTCTTCAGGCTCGGCGCAGGGGCCGAGGTGGTGCGCTCGATCAACGCCGCCCTGGTCGTCGCGCTGTCGCTGTTGCTGTTCGGTTACGCCAAGGCGCGCGCCACGCACCCAGCCGTGCCTTGGTTGTCCGCACTTTTCTGCGCCGTCGCGCCGATCGTCAACCTACTCGGGATTTCGGCGCAACAGGAAACGCTCTTTGCAATCGTCGTCATTGCTTGCGCGTGGGCCATCGACGCTCGGCGCTTCTGGCTAGCAGGCTTGTTGCTGACCATCGCAGCCATGATTCGCTACGAGGCGTGGGGTGCCGCGGGTCTCGTCGCCGCCGTCGGGGCGGCTCAGTGGCTGCCGGCGCTTGGCCTGCGAATTCCGCCGTTCGCCCGGGCCCCGAAGGCTCTAGTCGTCGTTGCTGCGCCGGCTTGGGTCGCGATCTTTGGCTGGCTTTTCCTGCAGCGCGTCGCGAGTGGCAAGTGGTTTGGATCGCTGGGCGAGCTCTACCGATTTACGAGTGGGCAACGCGCGGTGTTGTCGCGCGGCGCCCTAGTGGATGCGCTCTGGTTCCCAATTCTCTTGCCCTCGTTCCTCTTTGGGCTTGCGTTGCCGCTCGCCCTGATTGGCGTGCGCCGCGCCTTTCGCCCGGGTTTCTGGGTGCCCGCAGGGATCGGCGCGTTCTTGCTGCTGAGTTACCTATCCAAGGGCTCCCTCGGCAGCGGCAGGTATTTCGACGCGCTAGCGCCGTTCGTGTGCCTGTGCGCCGCGCAAGGGATCAGTGAACTTGCGGCGCGGCGCAGCCTCTCGCTCGCCTGGCTGTCAGCCCTGACGACGCTGTGCCTGGCCGCGCTCTCTGTCTGCGTGGTCGCGTGGACCTTCCACTTCCATCGCTGAAACGCTTGGCGCTGCCGCCGCGCCAAGCGCCGCCCGGTCAATCGCGGACCGGCTCTCGCTCTCAGTCGTCGCCCTCGTCATCTTCAGTCGCGAACGCCTGCGGAACGAAGCCGGGCAGGCTGGCGGGGTCGATGGCAAACACGAAGAACTTATTCGGGTTGTCGATGCCGTCAGGGTGGTTCGTATCCACCACGTTGGCGATGAAGTCGTTGTCGTTCGCAAGCACCAGCGTGTGGTACGAGGCGCCCGCGAGCGTCACGTCGGGTCCGAAGGCAAGCCCTTCGAGCTTGGCTGGGATATCGGTGTTAGCGATGCCATGCGCGCCGAGGACGGCGACCACGTCCAAGAACACGCTCTTCGGAACAGCTGTTCCTGAAAGGTTCGCGTCGCCGCTGATGCCACTGACTTCAGTGGCCCCTGCCAGATCCACCAAGTGGATCTTCTTGAACGCCGCGCTCGAGTTGTCGCCGAGTCCCTTGCCGTCACGCTCATCGACCAACAATTGATGGGCGTTCACTGCGACGATATCGCTGATGGTCGGGTACTTAGGCTTGCTCGCCGTGCCGATGTTCGTAAGCTCGTAGGCGTATTCGTGCGTGGCGCCGCTCGCGATATCGATGCTGACAAGTCGCGTGAATCGACCGTTGGTTCCGCCGTCCTGGATTAGCGGGCTCTGCATGGCGCCGATCAAGGTGGTGCCGTCGGGCGTGATGGCGAGCCCCTCCATGCCCTTGTTCGCAACGCGACCGGTCACGTTGCCGCTGATCTCCAGCGCGCCCTGTGCGCTGAGGTTTGGGACTGCGAAGTGACTAGGCAAGGAGAAGGCGCGCAAGCGCTTGCCGCTCGAGCGGTCGAATTGATAAACGTACGGCCCATATTCATCGGACACGAACAGCGAGGCGCCGTCGTTGGAGAGGCGAATGCTCTCGGGGTCGAGCCGCGCGTCGTTCGGGAAGGTCGACAGTTGGTTCGGATCGAAATTGTCCGAGCGGCCCGTCAGGTAAAACGCCTTCTTGTTGTTCAGCGCGGGTGCACCCGAGCCGAGACCGAGTCCTGCGCCCGAACCGTACACGAGCGGCGTCGTGCTAGAGAGCAAGGTTGTTTTCTTCAGAGTCGCCGTCACATTGTAGGGAAGCGCTTCCGTCGTGCGGTTGGCCTTGAGCTTCAGGTTCAACTTGTGAAAGCGAGCGATGAAGGACGTGGTGTCATCCACCGCGGAGTTGTAAGGGACCGCGTTGGGCCCGCGATCCGGGATCGCGAGGAAGGTCTTGCCGCCGGCGTAAGCGAGCCCTGAGCCAATGCCACCCAATAGGTTGCCCACGACGCCGTTCTCGAGAGGAGCCGAGGTCTCGGTCGCGAGGTCGCCCCCGGTGCCACTCAAGATCCCGAGCCCGATGAGATCTGGAGAGCTCGTGAGCTCGGCGTCGGTGCTGGAAATCTCCTCAAAGGAGCCGGCAGAAGCCGAGCAGCCGGACACCGCGGCGGCAAGAACGAGGGTACTGATCGCGTATCGACGAAGCATGAATCCTCCACGGGCGGCTCGCGGCTGCGCGGAGCGGCCTTCCGAAACCTGGTGCCGCAGATACGCGAAAACCGACGCTGCTCGCGTGGCGAGTCAGCAAACAATCGGTGTCGAATCGAAGTCTGAAATCTCTTTGCAGCGGACAGCGGTTCGGTCGCAATAATAGGGAATCGACGATGACCACCCCCACTTATCGCGCCGTCATGTTGACCCGCAAAGGCGGCCCGAATGATCTCGACGCGCTTGGCGTCGTCAGCCTACCCGTTTCTGAGCCAGGGCCGGGGCAGCTCCGCGTGCAGGTGCGGGCTGCGGGCGTGGGCTCGACGGATCTGATGTTGCTTGGCGGGTCGTACCTCTACGCGCCCAAGATCCCCTTCGTGCCAGGTTACGAGATCGCGGGGGTGGTGGATGCGCTTGGTGCAGGCGTTGAAGGCTTTCGCATCGGCGATCGGGTTGCCGCGCTGACCGTGCATGGTGGCTTTGGCGAAATGTTAGTGCGCGAGGCAACGCACTTCTTCCCGATTCCGACCGGCGTTGCGGATCGCGATGCCGCCGCCGTGATCTTGAACTTCGTGACCGCCTATCAAGCGATCCATCGCGTCGGAAAGGTCCAGGCCGGCCAGACTGCGGTCGTCACCGGCGCAGCCGGCGGCGTGGGTAGCGCGGCACTCCAGCTGCTGCGGCTTGCGGGCGTCAAAGCCTATGGTGCTGCCTCGCCCGCTAAACATGCGACGGTGCGCGCGCTCGGCGCCATCCCCATCGACTATCGCGCCGGGCGACTCGATCGGCTCGTGCGCGCGTTCGAGCCCGAGGGAGTCGACCTCGTTCTCGACGGAATCGGCGGCGCCATGATCGGCCCTTGCATCGGCTCGCTGCGCCGGCGGGGGCGGCTCGTGGCCTACGGATTCATGGCTGCGAAGGGCGCACTCTCTACGGCCATGATGTTCGCGAACATCTTCCTCGGCTCGCGCTTGCGCGGGAGGCGTGGAACCTTCTACGGCATCAGCGCGCTCTACCGCAAAGATCGCAGGCCATTCGCCGAAGATCTCGCGACGATCTTCGCCCTACTTGCCGAGAAGAAGATCGACCCCACGGTCACCCAGACTTTCCCGCTCCTCGAGGCAAAGAACGCCCTCGCGCGACTCGCCAGCGGACGAGTCGAAGGCAAGATTGTGCTCGAGGCCTCTGGGCGTTGAGCTCGAGATCGCTACCGAGCACTGAATCCGCGCCTGCGACGGCACTCTGGATGCCATGAGTCTGGGCGCGTCTCACGAGGTGTTCGCGCAAGGCGCCGGCGCCTCGGAGCACACCGATCAGAGTTCTGGAGCCAAAAGCAGCGCGATTTGCTCGATCACGCGACGCTGCGGGAAGACGGGCGGCTCGCCTTCGCACTCCGAGATCAGACCGGCGACGAAGCGGCGGATCTCCGCGATCGCTGCGGGAGAATAGAGGCAGAGGGCATCCTCGTAGTTGAGGAACAGGCTCCGCATATCGAAGTTCGGCGATCCCACGTACGCGAAGCGGTCGTCGATCACCATGGCCTTCGCGTGAACCATGCCTTGGGCGTAATAGTGAATCAATACCCCATTCGCACTGAGCTCGCGTAGAAACTCGCGGCGAGCGATGTCGGCGAGACGGTGGTTCGACCACGCTGGGATCAAGAGCTCGACTTTTACGCCACGCCGAGCCGCGAGCACTAACGCATGCTGCAGCGCCTCGTCAGGAACATAGTACGGCGTCACGATCGCCAGGCGCTCACGCGCAGTGAAGATCCCATTCAAGAAGAGATCGTAAAGGGTGTCGGTGGTCATGTCGGGGCCGCTTGGCACGAACTGCACTTGTTCGTCGCCGCTCGGCGCAGTCGCAGTCGCAGTCGCAGTCGCAGTCGCAGTCTCAGGACTCTGCACAATCACGACCGCACCCGACGGCCGATGCGCCAGGCGCGGAACAGCCTCGCGAACGGGAGCTGGACGCAGACTCTGACGCGA
>JAEUAF010000196.1 GCA_019695485.1 Sorangium sp. | reverse complement strand
CCGGAGCGGGCGGCTCTGCGGGGGTGTGGTTCAGCTTGCAACTGGGCGTGGGCGCGGACCTCTGATGGGGCAGGCTCCGTCGCGACGTCCGCTGCAGTTCATTGCTGCGTCTTGTTCTTAACGTCGGCGTAGTTTTGGCCGGCGGGCAAACCCGTTTCAACGGGCAGCGCACGCCGACTCCAGCCGGGCAGCGGACGTCCGAAGGCATCGCGTGACCCATCCCAACCCGCGGGCATGTCGGTCAGATCCGAGAAGCCAGCTTGCTCCAGCACTTCGGCAGCCTTGCGGGAGCGCCCGCCCGCCTTGCAGCCGATGACCAAGCGCGCGTCGAGAGTGAAGACCTTCCGCATCACACTCAAAAAGTCGGGGTTCGGAGTCATGCCGCCCGCGCCAAAATGAGCGATGGGGATGTTCAAGGCCCCTGGCGGGTGGCCGCTCTCGTATTCCTGCTCGCTGCGCACGTCGACGTAGACGGCGCCCTGGCCCAAAAGCTCGTGGGCCTGCTCCGGCGTTACCGACTTGATGGTCATTGCGGGCGGAGGCCTATCACCACCCGGTCACTCTGACAATGCAGCCAGAAGCGCCCCCTGAAACCGCGCAGGTGGCCCCGAAAACGCCTGCCGCGGCATGGAACCCGGCTCCCGGTGGTCGGTTTTTCTGCCTTGTCGGCAAAAAGCTCAGGGCTGCCCTGCGCCCGAGGAGCGGAATGCGTGGTAAGAACCGCAGCTTGACAGCTTTGCTCGGTCGCGAACGCGTGCGCTTGGTACCCCTCGGAGGGCTCGGCGAAATCGGGATGAACTGCCTCTGCATCGAGCAGGACGAGGGCATCCTAATCGTCGACTGCGGCGCGGCGTTTCCCGAGGATGACCACGGCGTCGACGTGCTGCACCCGGATTTCTCCTGGCTGCTCGAGCGGGTCGAGCGCGTGCAGGGCGTCTTTCTAACCCACGGGCATGAAGACCATATCGGCGGCCTGCCGTACTTGCTGAACGAGCTCGACGTCCCGGTGTGGGGACCGCCGCACGCGCTCGGGCTCGTCAAGCGTCGCCTCGCGGAGCACGACTTCGGGCCACACGAAGTGGACCTCAGGGTCGCGTCAGCGGGCGAGAGCTACGAAGTTGGATCGTTTCGCGTGGATCCCGTGCGCGTGGCGCACTCGATCGTCGAGGCCACGGCGCTCGCCATTCAGACCAACGCCGGCTGCGTCGTGCATAGCGGCGATTTCAATTTCGACCCCGATCCGCCCGACGGCGAGCCGACCGATGAAGCGGCACTCGAAGCCATCGGCGATCGCGGCGTCGCGCTGCTCTTGAGTGACAGCACCAACAGCGACGTGCCGGTGCGGCCCGGTTCCGAGCGCACGGTGGCGAGTCGCGTCGAGACCTTGGTGGCGGAGGCGCCGGCGCGCGTGGTGGTCGCACTGTTTGCGAGCAACATTCAGCGCCTGATCACCTTCGGCGAAATCGCCCAGCGGGTGGGCCGCAAAGTGCTGCTTTTGGGGCGTAGTCTGGAGACCCAATACGCCATCGCCACCCAGATCGGGCGCCTGCACTGGCCGAGCGATCTGTTGGTGAGCGCCGAGCAAGCCAAGAGCCTGCCTCGCGAAAAGCTGCTGGTCTTGGCCGGAGGCACCCAGGCCGAGCGCAACTCCGCGCTACGTCGCGTTTCGCTCGGCACGCACCAGCTCCTCGCGCTCGAAGAGGGTGATACCGTAATCCTCTCGAGCCGCGTGATCCCCGGCAACGAACGCCTGGTTTCCGCGATGCACAACGACCTCTTGCGCGCGGGGATTCGCGTGCACAGCCGCATCACCGAGCCAGAGATCCACACCAGCGGCCACGCCGGCCGCAGCGAACAGTCGCGCATGATCGAACTCTTGCGACCGCGCTGCTTCGTGCCCGTGCACGGCACCCTGCACCACATGCTGCGCCACCAAGAACTCGCGCATTCGCTCGGCGTCACCACCAGCGTCGTCGTCGAAAACGGCACCCCATTCCTCTGCGACGGCCAAAGCCTCGAACGAGAGCCGAGCGTCCCCCACGGCAAAGTCCCGATCGCCCTCGGCGGCGAACCTCTCGAGCCGCAGACCCTGCAAGCGCGCACGGATCTGGCCCGCACCGGCGTGGCCTTGCTGAGCGTGGTCGTCGATCGCAACGGCGGCTTAGCCGGCGCGCCGCAAGTAACCACGCGTGGCGTCCCCGTGGTCGATGACCAACCCGGCGCCCTGCGCGCGCTCGCCACCGAAGTCGCGCGTGCTGCCGGCTCATTTCGCGACGGGCGCTCGCTCGGCTTCGAAGACTTTCTGCGCCGAGTCATGCGCCGTAAGCTCGAGTCGCTGTCTGGCACGCGGCCGATCATCGAAGTGAGCGTGTTGCGGCTGGATTGAGCCCCCCGTGCTCCGCCCGGGCTGACCCGAGCGGGCACGGAGCACTTCCATTCTGGCAGGTGGCGCTTCATCTCACGACGTCGCTGCCTTGCCGAGTAGCTCGGCGGGGAGCAATGCCTTGAAGCTTTCGGTGCCCACCACGACACGCACTTCGTTGATCTGAGTTGCGATCTCCTTCAAGCTCTCGAGCTCCTTGAGCCGCAACAGGACCGGTTGGTCCGCCATCAGGCGCGCGGTGTTGACCAGCGAGCGTGTGGCCGCCGTCTCCTCGCGACGCAGAATGACGTTGGCGGCTGCCGCTTTTTCGGCTTCGATTACGCGGTTGAGCAGCGTCTTCATTTCGCCGGGCAAGATCACGTCCTTGACGCCGACCCGTTCGAGTCGCACCCCAAAGCGCGCCACTTTGGGCACCACGTCCTGCTCGAGGAAGCGAGTGAAGGCTTCGCGCCGCTCGAGTAGCTCGTCCAGCGTAACGCCTGCGACGTAGTCACGCGCCGCAAGCTGCACGGCAAGGTACACCGAGTCCCGCACGTTCGAGACCTTCTGTGTCGCGAGCACCGGATCGTCGACGGCGTATTCGGCCGTCAACGTCAGGCGCAGCGTCACCTTGTCGCGCGTCATCAGCTCTTGTCCGAGGATCGCGGCTTCGACTCGCCGCATATCGACGCTCATGATCTGCGTGCGCGCTTGCGGGTGCGTCCATAGCAGGTAGCGGCCGGGAGCGAGCACCGCGACCAGCTTGCCTTGCTCGAAGCGTAGGCCTTGCTCGTGGGACTGCACCGTCACGTCGACGTACTCGTTGTTCGGGATCAGGGCCTCGAGCTCTGCGGTGAGCGGCGGCAACGGCTCCGCAACGCTGAACGTGACCAGACGCACCGAAGCGTCGCCTGTCCAGAAGCGGTGCACTCCGGGGCGCAAGAAGGTGACGGGGATCCCGTCGCGGTACAGCACACCCCGCTCGAGCTCGCCGAGCGTCACCTCACGAAACCACTCGGCGGGCAACACGGCGCGCACTTCCGCGGGCGCGCGGAACACGAGCTTGTCCGTGTCCCAACGCTGCGCGCTGAGCGCGCGGCCCCAGACGAAGTGGCGCCCAGGACTGAGAGCCCGAACGGGCAAGTCGTTCTTGAAGAGAACCACCCGTTCGTTCAATGGAACGCGAATCGATTCGAACATGACGCACTCTTTCTGCTGCCGATACCGCCGGCGACCGGGCGTGCGAGGTGCCTCGAATCGGCCACTTCTCGCTTCTTGAACTGTGTGACGAGAGAAAAAAGGCGGCCCCGAGAGCTTTCGATCGGATGCGTGAGGGCACAGCGCGCGTTGATGCCCCGTAGGAACATCTCACGCGCAAACCGTCGCGCTCGCACATCGTGGCTTCCGGTTCGGCGAGTTGCGGGGCGGGCGCTGGGACGGGGACTCGGGCGATCGTCAGACGACGGCCCTCGTTTGCGCCCCGCGCGCGCTCGCCTCGGCGAAGCCGAGAAGTTTCCAGCTGAATAGACCGAGTCTAAGCGTCCGGAACAGATCTCATGGCTCTCGAGGCCTGGTGATAACGTACGACTTAAAGGGTCGTTCCCATGCTCTAACCGTTTGAGCTACAAGCCCGCTTGCGCGAACCGATCGGAGTCGAACCGATGACCGTGGGGGTCGAGCTAGTTTTCAGCTAGCCAGTGTTTCCAAACAGGCGCCTCGCCCAGGGACGCCAGCGCCGGACGCGCAGTG
>JAEUAF010000188.1 GCA_019695485.1 Sorangium sp. | reverse complement strand
CGGCGCCATCGGCAGCGGCGGTGCCCCACTACCCGAGGGCGGCGCGCGCGCGTTCGGGGGTGCTGCGGCGGGTGGCGGGAAGGCGAGCACGGGCGCCAGCACGGGCGGTGCGCCCACGGCGTCCGGCGGCAAGGCAGGCTGCGACTGCTCTGTCACTCCAGCCGCTAGTTCACAAGGCGGATGGCTCGCGGCGCTACTAGCCGCGCTCGGCGGTGCGACGATCCAACGGCGCGTGCGGGTTAGAAACCGGCAGTGTCCGCGACGGGAGTGCCGGCGATGACGCGCTCCAGACAATCCCGAATGACTTGGACGATGCGAGGTTGATTGACGCCATCCAAGATGGCGCCGTGATCTCCCGGCACACGTACCACCGAGATCGGCGCGCGAATGAATGCCCCCCAGCCGTGGTGTGGGTCCGGACCTTTGATGCCCACCCAACGCTCGGGCTCCTCGGCGCGGATCAACAGCATCTGCCCGTCGTAGGTTGGCACCGGGCGATAGCGGAGGCTCGCTTCGATGTTGATGGCAAAGAGCCGCTTGATCCGCAGCCGCATGTTCGGGGTGGCGCTGAGCACCTCGGGTGACAGCTCATGTTCTCGGCCGAAGGCGCGCAACAAGCGCCGACGGGTGTTATCCAGGCGATCCAGGAGATAGCGTCGGCGGCGCCTTCCCAACAGTTCGCGGGCATGGGCGAGCAGGCGCTGCTTCATCGGAAGAAACTCGGGATAGCCCGGAGCCAGGCCATCGAGCGACACCAGCAGTGGCGTCTCGACGCCGCGCTCGCGCAGCCGGCGTCCAAGCTCATGAGCGACGAGCATGCCGAAGCTGAAGCCGGCGAGGACGAAGGGGCCGCTCGGGACCGCCGTCAGCAGCTCAGCCTCGTAAATTGCCGCCATCTGCTCGATGCTTGGCTGCGGCGGATCACTCGGGTCGACGCCGATTGCTTGCGCCAAGATGATCGGTTGCTCCGAGCCGAACAGTTGCGGCAGATCACGAAACAGGAACAGTGTCCCATACACGCCGGGAAAGAATACGATCGGCGGCCGCGTACCCGTGCGATTGAAGCGCAGCAAATGCATGGGTTCGCGCGAAAGGGCGGAATCTGCACCCGCTTGCAGGAAGCCTTCGATTGTCGGGTGTAAGATCAGCCGCTCGAGCGGCGCCTCCAGCCCCTGTTCCGAGCTCAGCCGCGAGATGAACTTGAGCGCCAGTAGCGAGTGGCCGCCGAGCGCGAAGAAGTCATCCGTGACCCCGACGGGACGCTTTTGGAGCAGGCTCTCCCAGAGTTCTACCATCCGTTGCTCGGCCGCATTGCGTGGCGCGACCCATGACTGCGAGTAGCGCTCCTCTCGCGGCGCGGGTAGCGCGCGGCGATCGACCTTTCCATTCTTGGAGAGGGGCAGTTCAGCGAGCAATTCGATTTGAGAGGGCACTGCGAAGGTGGGCAGGCTCTCGTTGAGTGTTCGACGGATCTCCTGCGCATCCAAAGCCGACCCGTGCGCAAGTACCACGAAGACGCCAATCGACCTCTCGCCGGAGGCATCCACGTGGGTCGTAGCGACCGCCTGCTGCACGCCGCAAATTCGCATGACGGCCGCTTCGACCTCTCCGAGCTCCACGCGGAAGCCGCGGATCTTGACCTGCGAATCCTGCCGTCCAAGCAGGCGCAGCTGGCCGTCTTGCAGGTACTCGGCGCGGTCGCCGGTCTTGTAAAGCCGCTCGCCGTGCACGAAGGGGTCCGCCACGAAACGTTGTTCGGTAAGCTCGGCTCGCTTCAAGTAGCCTTCCGCCAGGCAGCTTCCTCCGATGTAGAGGTCTCCCGGCACGAGAACCGGCAGTGGACGCATAGCGCGGTCGAGCACGTGATAGCGACAATTTTGGATGGGTGCACCGTACGGGATGCTCGGCCACGCGGGGTCGACGTGTTCGATGAGGAACCAGTTCGACCAGATAGCAGCTTCAGTTGCGCCGCCGAGGCTGACGAGCTTGGTGGTCGGGAAGCGCTGGCGCACTTCGCTCGCCAAGGCGACGGGGATCCAGTCGCCGCTCAGTAGGATCAGTCGCAGGGTAGCGCCCGCGTCGGCGGGCAAATAGGGGAGGAGCGCGCCGAATGTCGCCGGGGTCGAGTTCCACACGCTAATTTGCCGATCGACGACGAGGCGCGCGAGCTTGGACGGATCATTCAGCTCACTCTCGCTCGCCATCACGATCGTCGCGCCGGCCGCCAAGACTCCGAACGTATCGTATACCGACAAGTCGAAGCAGACCGAGGTCACGAACAAGGCGCGGTCAGCGGCAGACACCTCGAAGGTTCGATTGACCCAATCCAGCGTGTTGACGACGGCGCGATGAGAAACCAACACACCGTTCGGCGCGCCCGTGGTGCCAGACGTATAGATGGCATAGCAGACGTCGGTGGTGGCCGAAGTGCAGAGAGGCCGAGTCTGGGGGAGCGTCGCCATGAACTCGGCGTCGTCGACGCAGATCTTCGAATGTTTGGCGAAAAGGTGTTCTTCCGCGAGCGTCGTCACGACGCAGCACGCCTCGGAGTCTTCGAGCGTGAAACACAGACGACTCGCTGGGTAACGCGGATCTAGCGGCAGGAATGCGGCGCCGGACTTTGCCACGGCGAGCAGCGCAACCAAGAGCTCGGCACGCCGACCCACGCAGATTGCGACGAAGCGACCGGCTCGCGCGCCCTTGCGCTGCAGGGCGTGGGCGAGTTGATTGGCTCGCGCGTCGAGCTCTCGATACGTGAGGCGCACCTTGCCTGCGATCAGGGCGGGCGCCTCCGGCTGCCAGTCCACTGCGCTCTCGAATGGTTGGTGGATTAGCGCCGCTCCAGCGAGTGGGTGTTCCGTCCGATTCCACTCGAGCAGCACGCGTTCGACCTCCCGCGGCGGCAGCACACTGATGTCGCCGAGACGCCGCTGATCGTCGCGAGCAAACTCAGCCAACACGAAAATTAGCGAGTTGGCGAGGCTCTCCACACCGCTGGCGGGCAAGCGCGCGTCGTAAACGATGCACACCTCAACTTCGGTTGCCACGCTCACTTTCACGTTTAGCGGGGGAACCGGCTGCTCGTGCAAGGTGTAGCGGCGGCATCCTGCGCTCGAACCGCCACTCTCGAGCGTCACTTTGGCATCCGAGGCGTGAAACGTGAACGTAGTCTGGAAGAGTGGGGAGCATCTCGCGGAAGCGCTCCTCTCGAGCTCGAAAAGCGGCATGTGCTCATGTGCGCGCAGGGCGAGGTTCCCCTGCTGCAGCTCGCCCAGTAGCGCGTGCAGCGTGCGCCGGTCGTCGAGTAGCACGCGCACGGGGACTACGTTGGCGAACAGCCCAACCACGTCCGCCAAGGCTCCCTCGAGGGGAGAGCGCCGGCATGTGCGGGTGGCACCAAAAAGGACGTCCTCCTCAGCGGTGTAACGCGAGAGCACCAGCGCCCAGGCCGCTTGCACCGCGATTCCCAGGCTGACACCCGCCCTCGCGGCCAGGGAACGGAGCGCGTGAGGCAGTTCTCTATCCGAGCTGCGTCGCAGCTGTGCATAGCCTCCGGCGCGCGCTGGGCCGACGAGATCCGCGAACGGCAAGGGCGTCGTACCCGAGCGCCCAGCTAGAACATTCCTGAAGAATGCGCGGCTGGCGGTCGAGTCGAGCGATGCGAGCCACTCGATGTATTCGCGGTGAACACGTGATTTTCGAACGGCGGTTGTCCGCGTGCCAGCCTTGAGCGCGTCGTAAGTTGCGAATACCTCCCGCAGCACGCTCTGCAGACTGTGCGCGTCCAGCAGCAGGTGATGAACGGTCCAAACCACTTCGGTCTGCTCGGGTCCGAAACGAAACAGCTGCAATCGGGAGAGCGGCGCAATACGCAAGTCGAAGCCACGAGCGCGATCGGTCTCCAGGAATTGCGCGAACGCGCACGCGCGCGCGGCTTCCGAGAGCGACGAAAGATCGGTGAATTCCGTAGGGAGCGAGACGACGGCTGCCACGCTTTGCCCCGGCGTGGCCACTCGTTCCCAGCGAAAGCGTGCCCGAAGGGCGTCGTGTCGGTTGACGACGTCTTGCCATGCGGTCACGAGGGCGGGAGCGTCGACCACTTCCGACAGGCTGACCTGCAACTGCTCCAGATCGTAGCCCGCATGCCGCCCGACCCGCAGGGCTTCGAACAACATTCCCGCCTGTAAGGGGGAGAGCCCGTACCACTCACGATCTTCTTGAATCATCTTCGGTTCGCGGCAAGCGAGCGATCCAACTTCAGCGCAAGTTCTGGCAGATGGGCTCCGCGGGCGAGAGGCGCACACGATCGGCACACGACATACTGGCGGTGCTCGCGTAGCAGAGCTCTGACTGGCACTGCTTGTCGGCGTCGCACGCGAGCCCCACGCCGAGCAACGTCACGCATTTCGAATCGGCACTGCAGTATCCGCTTGGTGCACATTCCCCGTCGTTGACGCAATCTTCCCCCGCATCCTTGCTGGCGATGCAGTTCTTCCCATCGCAAAAGAAGCCGCTCATGCAAAGCTGCTGGAGAGCGCCGCATTTTTGGCCCGGGCCGACGAGCTCTGGGACCTGGCAAGTTCCCGTCGAATCACCGCCTCGAAGCACGCAGGCAAAGCCGGCTGATTCGTCGCAGTCGGAGTTTCGTGCGCAGACCTCCCCTTGCCCCTTTGGGCCCTTAATCACCGCATCGCAAGGCGCGCCCAATTGAAGCACCGTAGTGAGCTCTGTTCCGGTCAGATCAGCGTCAGCGTAGGCCGCAGCGACCGCCTTGATGCAAGCGTCCCCGTGCGCATCCGAGAATCCCGCGGGCACCAGGCCTTCGCAGAAACGTTGCTGCGTCAAGCGACACGCTTCAGCGCTCGAGGCCTGACAGGCCGACACTGTGGCGCTCGAACAAGCCGCTTTGGCCCAATCCTGACAGAACACTTCCGGTGTGCGCGCCGCCGGTGAATCGTTCGCAGAACACGCAGCGAGGACCAAGCAACCAAAAGCAATTCGAAGACAGTGCATGCCGCAGCAAGCTGCAAGACTCGGGCCCGCGACCCATGCCACCGAGAATGACGCTTTGTCGAAAAAAAGGTGGCGACTTACTACGGGCCTGACTGGTCGCTCTTGCCTCAATGGGGCATCTCTGCTCGAGGCAGAGCCCCGCAGTAACCGCTACGTGTCATCGGTTGCGACCCCTGACTCTTCTGGACTCGGTGACC
>JAEUAF010000163.1 GCA_019695485.1 Sorangium sp. | reverse complement strand
ACGGTGACGTCCACAATTGAGGGGTCCGCCGCCACCGCGGTGATGTCCGCCACCGCTCCGCCGATCGCGACAGCCGTTGCGGTCACGGTCGCCATGGCCCCCTTCTTGAGTGCCGCCGACGGCGCAGACAGCGTCAGCGCGGCCGGAATGTATTTCACCAGCGTTCCGGTGGCCGAGTCGTAGACGGTCGCGCCAGTCTTGTCCTTGATCTGAAGCTTCGAGACCGTGGCCGCAACGTTGTTGAAGGAGATTGCGGGATAGACGGCGCCGCTGCCATAAGCCGTGGTGCCGTTCGTCAACGCGCTGGTCGCGAGCATTTGCGTGGTGGCCGTGCCGCCAACCGGACCCGCGCCGAGCGTGATTTGCGTACCCATTCGGTTGAAGGTAAGCAGCATCGGCGTTCCGATCGTGTACGGGACAACCGGCGCCCCCGCCGAGATCGTGCCCATACCGTTCACGTAGTAGCCGTTCGTCGAGTTGTTCTGGTTGCGCATCAAAATGTACGCATAGGCGTCGCTCGGGGCGAAACCGGTGGTCAACCCGAGGCCGATGCCGCAGGCGTTGTTCGCCTTATTTTGGGTGGTGACCGTCACCTCGGCGGAGATGCTGAAATCACCGTCCATGGTGGTGGGAAACGAGATGAACCCGTTGCTATTCGTGCCGTAGTAGTTCGGCGCGACATACTTGAACGCGTTGCCGGATGATCCGTACGTGCTGTTCAGCGTGATGATCCCGCCCGCGAGGTCGGCCGTCGTCATGCCGTTGGCTTGACTCACGAAGTAAGCGAACGCGCCGCTCGTCTGGCCACCCGTAGTGCCGGCGCCTGCGCTGCCCGCGGTCGCGTTCCCTGCCGCGCCACCGTTGGCGCTCTGGCCGCCCGCTGAGCTGCCCGCCGCACCACCTTGTGCGCTCGCCCCGCCTCCGCTCGGACCGCCGGCTGCGCTGCCACCGAGCGAATTGTCGCCGCCCGTTGCCGCGCTCTTATTGCCGTCGCTGCTGCAACCCGCGAGAGCGAGCAGTGCCATCGTCACGCTTGTCCGTAAAGTCACCGACCAAGTCATCAAAGCCTCCAGGAATCCCCGCATCCAGGACATGCAGGCTCAAGCGCCTCGCATACCTTCCTTTGAATGCTGGGAACCCTGTCCCTAGCAACGCGCGCTTTGGAAACGACTTAAACAAACTCCCCGCGCACTCGATCGCTCGAACACGGCCTCCGTAGCGTCGTCACCGAGCTCACAATGCCACCCGCACCGCGCTGGCAAGCGCCCCGAGTCGTCAACCGCCGCTCGCCGCCGGACGCTCCGCGCCACGCCGTCCATTGGGCGACTCGAAGCTACTTGAGCGAGGCAATCCCGAAGCCGATCCCAAATTCGATCGGCACGCGCGGCCGAAGGGGTCCCTAGGGTCAGTGAGCAGAGGGGGGTTCGTCTCCACAAGGACACCGGCCAGGCACGACCAACTCATGACGTTCGTCGCTGACCTGCATGATCGGTCTCATCGCATCCATTGCGACGACGCGTGCAAAGCTGCGCAACAGACGCCAGGAACCCCACGAATGCAGCCCGAATCGCTGAAACGCGCGGGACACTCGCACGCTCACCCGCGAGGGAGGTCGGTTGACGGTTCGCGGCAACGGAGGGATTGCTCTTCGAGTCAGACTTTGTGTCGGAGGTGCTCCGTGTTCGCGTCGTCTGTCGGCAAAAGAGCTTGCTTTTGGTCCTTGTGCGCGCTCGCGCTGGCGAGTTCGCTCCTCTTCGGGTGCTCATCGGGCGCCGCACAGCGCCCGGGCGCCACGGGCAACGTGGGTGGTAGTGATATCACGCTCGGAACCGGTGGCACCACGCAAGGCGCCAGTGCCGGTGCGTCGGTGACTTTGTGCACGAGCGGGGTTTGCGTCTCGACGCCGCCAGCCACGTGCGGCGGGACTTCTGGCGAGGTCACGATCAAGTCGTATCGCCCGCTCGGCACCGGCAGCGCCGATCCCTGTGCACCACCCGTCGTGGATTGGACGGCACCGCCGCCGATCGACACGCCGCCGCCCGCACCGCCGCCAAAGGAAGAAGACTTTGCCTGTCCCAGCGGACAGGTGCGCATCCACGTTCGCGACATTTGGTCTTCGCTGGCGTCGCCGACGCTGGGCACGCTCACGCAGCGTCCGCTCGGCGTCATCGTGATCGATCCGGTCGCCAACTATCTCCAGTACGGCGCCCGTCAAGAAAGCGCGGGCTGCGACTGGTATTCGGTGTGCGTCCCCAACACGCTCACCAAGCTTCAGATCAAGCCAATCGGCGCCGAAGCCTGCGCGCAGGGCGACCCCTCGGGCGCGTTCGACGCCACCGGCTTGATGCCCTCGAGCACCGACATCTGGCTCGACTACACCGGGCCGAGCAGCACTATCTCGGCCGATTACCGCGCCTATCCGAACGCAAACGTAGGCCCCGACAAATTCCGGCTCACCAACGACAAATCGGCAGTGGCTTCCGAGCTTTGCACGGCAAGCCAACCCGACACGAGCATCCCCGCGGGCTACACCAAGGTTCACTTTCGTTGGCCGTGGAGCGACCCACAACAGACCGGCTATCCCGGCACGGCTTGCGGAGAAAGCAAGCTCGGCTACGCGACACCGCCTTATCCCACCAGCCTCAAAGTGACAGGCCTCGCTTGCGAGACGCAGGCCTTCCTCGAATTCCAAGACAGTCATTGCCCCTGGTACTTCGTACTGATCCCGAACAGCCAATGGCCGACGAGCGGCACCACACCCGCGATTACCTTCCGCTTCGCGAACGATCAGATAGGCCTCTGGACGCCGTCGTTGCCGTTGCCCGCGCGCACGGCAAACGAGTATTGGATCGGCTACGCGGGAGCACCTGACAACACGGCGCTGTCGATCCCGCAGTGCATGAATTGGTCGCAACGCACCAACGCCTTCTACTTTTACACGCAGAATCCCGGCCCAGGCTACGCGCACTGCGGAGGGGACGCCGCGGTCACCACCGACCCCTGTAACCCGCCGGTGCCCGACGGCTATTCGACCGTGCATTTTCGCTACATTTGGGCGGGCCAGAAGACATTCACCTTCTTTCCGCGACCCGAGCTGATGCCGCATTGGATCGTGCTCGAGGTTGGCTCGAACGATGTGATCTGCTTCCGCGAACAAGACCGGCCTTGGTTCAATTGCCCGGTACCAAACTCCTACTTCAAAGCGGGGGCCACCTGGCGCGCCGTCGACAAGACGCACTCACCGGAGTGGAACACGGTCGCGCCGAGGGAATTTCCGAGCACTCCGGGTAACTACTGGCTGCGCTGGGACTACGGCAAGCCGGACATCCCAGCGAGCAGTCGTTTCAAGGCCTTCGACTACTATCCTGACGGCACCAACGGCGATTGGTCGGCGACGGGCACCTGGAACGACCAGAACTGTGCGCCGCGCCCGCCGCCAACGCCGGTCAAGGTCGGCTTCGATTTCGGCGGCTGGTTCCCCTACACACGCACGCACTACGCCTATCCGTTCGGGGCGTCGCTCTCGCACGTCTACCCCGACTCAGCGAAGGTGCAGGACCTGCTGAACGCCTTCGTCTTCGAGCGCTACCTGATCTGGCGCGACAACTACGTGACCACGGACGCGCTCTCCTGCGGCGCAGACACGGCACGCGTGAAGACCGATCCGCCCGAGACAGTGAGCGAGGGGCAAGGCTACGGCATGGCGATTTCGGCCGCGATTGGCGACAAGCCCACCTTCGACAAGCTCTGGAATTTCGTGCGGCACTTCCTCTCCCAATCGAGCAAGAAGTACTGCGGCGGCTTGATGGGTTGGATGTGGGACGGACACCTTGCATGCCGGGCGCTCGACGCGCCCTGTGACCCGGACTCGGGGCAATGCGGGGGCCAGACCGACAGCGCGTTCGACGGCGACGTCGACATCGGCATTGGGCTGCTGTTCGCGGCGCGGCAGTGGCCCGAATACAAGGATGCCGCGATCAACTGGGCGCTCAAAATGGAGTGCGAGATTAACGCCCAATACGACGGCAAGTGGAACTATCCGACTCCCGGTGACACCTGGGACAAGAACTGCTCGGACTACCCCAACAAGCCCTGCTCCTACGCGGCGGGCAACGATGGGCGCGTCAACCTCTCCTACTACCCGCCGGGCTACTTCCGTGCCTTCGGCGACTTCCTCGCGGCGGCGCTCGACCCCGCCACACACAGCACAGCCGACCGCGATGGCCACCGCTCCTTCTGGTACAAGACCGCAGCCACCGTCTATGAAATGCTCGAGCGCTGCTACGACCAGCCCAACGTAGATCCTGGCCTCGTCAGCGACTGGGGCACCTATTCTGGTCCCTGCAATTCGTCGGGAGGAAACTACGATTGGTCGCGCTCGCTGTGGCGCGTGGGCATCGACGCCGCTTGGTTCGGCAATCGCCTCGATATCCCCGAAAATCTGCCTGGCTCCTCGGCGCACTACCCGGCGAAGACGCGCATCCAGGCCAAGATCGACAACATCCAGAACTTCTACACGAACTT
The DNA here is from genome assembly GCA_019695485.1 of Sorangium sp. Classification (GTDB taxonomy): domain Bacteria; phylum Myxococcota_A; class Polyangia; order Polyangiales; family Polyangiaceae; genus PMG-095. The sequence continues at coordinate 2,291 of JAEUAF010000163.1, read as the reverse complement.
CCACATCAAGAACCCACCCGAGCCCAACGCCAATCGCTTCTCCACGCTGTGCCAAGACTTGCAGCCCTCGGGCACCGAAGCCGGCTGCGACCCCGCCTATGGCCACAACTCGTACTTCGTGAACACAGCGATGTGCGCGTACGCCAGCGTCTTCGACAATGGCGGCGCGACCACCAACGATATCCGACGCGAAGCGCTCGAAGAAGCAGTGTCGACGACCGTCGAGAACGATCGCTACTACCAAGAGTCGCTCGGCGTCTACACCATGCTCTTCTTGTCCGGCAATTTCCCGAATCCGATGGCAGTGCCCCAATAGAGCAGAGAAAGGGCCTCTCGAGGCTGGCGCGCGGACGGCGCGTCCAACGCCGAAGCAAAGTTCTTACTATTGCTGTCGGGCTCAGCGGGGCGCCTACTTATGAGCGCGGAGCGAGAGATCGCTAAACGCAGCCCGCGGGCACGCTCGCCCTCGCGAGCTTCCCACATTGGAAGGCGGGGCGATGACGCGAACCAAGAGCTTTTGGGGCTTGACGCTACTGGTGGTGCTCACGAACCTCGCCGCACTCTATGCCACGCTCACGCGTCCCGGCGCGGTGGGCGGTCGCCGGGTGCAAATCCCGCTACTCACCGCGGGCCCCGGCGGCATGTACCGCGAGCTTGGAGAGAGGCTGCGGAGCATCGTGGCCAACGACGGAGACAGCCGGATCGAGCTCGTGCCCCTGCCGACCAACGGCTCCGTCGAAAACATCGAACTCCTCGCTCGACTCGAAAACGCGATCTCCCTCACGTTCATCAAAGTCCCAGACTTCGTCCGCTACCGAGAGCGGTGCCAGGAGCACGACGCCGATTCTTGCCAGCGGCGCTACCGGAGCCTACGTGCAATCGCACTCTTGAATCGGGATGCGCTACAAGTCGTGGCTTCGAAAGCCTCGGGCCTGCGCCAACTGAACGATCTACGTGCGCCCGCCGAGGACCAGTGTCGAAGCAGACTCACAGCCGAGGCCGGTCGCCCCAAGTGCCGGGTCTATGTCGGTATGCAGGGAGCGGGAACACGAGCCACCGCGCATGCGCTGTTGAGCCCACTCGTCTCGGCCGCGGCGCTTGACAGCTGGGAGCAAGAGTCGCTCTCCCTGACCTTCGACGCCGCCGCGAACCGCTTGAGAGCCGGCGACCTCGACGCCGCAATATTCGATACCGGTTACGGCGCGCCGGCGGTCCGCGCACTCGCTCGAGACAGCCGATTCGAGCTAATCCCCATCGGCGCCGACGCGCAACGACAGCTGCTCGAACGCGGCTACGACGCCGTGACCTTGCCGCCCTACACGGGCAGCACCAACTACGAGACGGTCGCTTCGCGCACGCTGATCGCTACGCACGAACAGACCGAAGCGTGGATCGTGAACGAGTTAGTGCTCCGGATCGAACGCCACCGCCCGGAGATTGAGCCTCTGCTGACAGATGTCGTCTCGACGGGCGCGAAGGCTCCGAACCTGATCACGGACCCGGACGTGGTGGAGCGGTACCTTGCAGAGATCCCGCTCCACGAAGGTCGGCGCGAGCATATCTCAGGCTGGCTCCGGAGCGCCCCGCTTCAATTGTTTGGCTTCGTCGCCCTACTGGGCTTGCAACTGTTCCTGTTACTTCGCCTCGGCCGGGCCGCACTCGACCGGACGGGGCCAATTGGCCCGCACGAAGAACCCAAGATCCTGACGGCGCCAGTGATCGCGGCAGTTGCCTCCGCGCTCATCAATGCTGTGGCCGGCTTCCTGATTCAGCTCATCAAGCGCGGGTGACGGCGGCGACATCGAGCGCGCGCCATGCGGCTCGCGCCGGGTGCCACGAGACGTCGCGGAGCGGCGCACGCTGGTTTGGCACACGCTGAGCCATTTTGCGGCTCTCACCGCGACATTTGCCAGTCGTGACGAGGCTCAGCGCATCGCGTCATGCACCCGCGTCCTCGGCATCGCGCAGGGGAAATCGGGTGATTTTGCGACTGACAACGCGGGGGAGTGACTCAGATCCCTCGGTGGCATCGCTCTTGCTCATCGGGGAGCCGAGGCGGGCCGCCGCCGTTCTTAGGAGCATCCGATGCCAACCCTTTCGTTCGAGTTCTTCAGCAAGTCCCGTTTGCGAGGCCGCGCGCTCTCCCTGGCGACGACGGCGCCGTGCCTCGTCGCGCTGAGCCTCGCTACAGCCATGGGTTGCGGCTGTTCTGGACCACACGACGAGACGTCCAGCACGGGTGGCTCTCAATCGACGCCCATGGGTGGTTCAAGCACCGCGGGCGCCACGGG
>JAEUAF010000098.1 GCA_019695485.1 Sorangium sp. | reverse complement strand
GTTTCCTGTTCATTGTCCATCCTGCTCTCCTGTCGTTAGCTGTGGAGCCGGCGGCGAGCCGAACGCCACAGAAAAATCGATGCTTCCAGTCGCTTCGCTCTCGTCGAGGTCGACGTGCTGAACGCGGCCATGGCAAGTCGCCGTGAAACGGATCCGGTCGTTCCACTGCGACTCGGTGAACGAGTCCACCGGACGCCGGCACACGGCGCACATGGGCCTGGCTCGCAGAGCGCGGCTCATTCGCGCTCGCTCCGGAACAGCGCGAGCAGGACCCACGTCGAGTTCGCACAGAACACCGCGAGCCCAGCAAGCCACGAGAGGCGCTGTCCGATCGCGTGGTAGTAGTACAGGTTCCACGCGCCCCAGAGCGAGAACCACGCCGTGGGAACGACGCGCACGCCGACCAGGCGCCTCGTGCGCCAGAGCTCACGCACGTTCAGCGCGAGCAGCGCTGCGCCGAAGCCTTCGAAGAGCGCATTGACAGCGTCAGCCGTCATCCGATCGCCGCCTGCAGCGCTTCGCCGGCGAGCCACTCTGCCACAAACAGCTGCCGCCAGATGATCGAGACTTCTCCCTCTGCGTCGGTTGGCAGCGGGACGAATGTTCCGAGGTACCACCGAACTGGTCCCCGGTACGGCACTCCTCGCCGCCAAGACTTGAACGGCGTTGCACCGGTTGGAATCGTGCAACTGTAGTTTGATATCTGTTGGAACCTCTCGAGCGTCACAATTAGCGACGGCATTTCGCTCGGCACGCGCGCGGATGTCGCGACTCCGAACGTCGTGAACGGGTAAGGCATCCACTCGTTAGCGCAGAATGCGCAGCGGTGCTTCCGGTGCGGGCGCTCCGCCCACTCGCCAAGGTCCTCGTGTTGACAGTGGCAGAGCGGGCAGAAAAGGATCGCGGGCTCTGGGGTGATTGCGTGTTTCATGTCCGCGCCTCCGGAAATTCTTGGACGCGAAGGTCAGGCGGCCACTCGTCCCAGTCCGATCCGGAGCGGTCGGCGAGACCGAGCCATCCCATTTCGCCAAAGTCGACGTCTTTCCCATCGTACGGCTTCGCTCCGAGTTGTTTCATGAAGAGCGGCACTCCGTGGACGCGGCACTCGTCGCGAATCGAACGAGCCCAGCCGATGTCAAACGGCCGCGCTCCGTTCCCACTCTCCCCGCCCACGATCACCCAATCAAGACGCTTGTTTTCGTGGCCAAGACAACCTTGCTGGTCGTCGAAGTTGTCGCAACTCGCGTCCCCCCTGATCACTCTTGCGCCGGTCGCCTGCAGTCGCTCGAGCTCTCGCCGCACCTCCGCTCGACTGAGCGGAACGCCGTCGGCCGAGAACATGTCGAGATTGCTTTCTCGCCTCAGCGAGCCTGAGATGTTGACACAGAGATGAATGGTTCTCGTGTGCGCGAGCCACTTCGCTAGGCTTAGGCTTCCGAGCAACGGCTCCGCGCTAACGAAGTGCACCGCCGCCGGGCAGTCGAGCAAGACCGGGATCCGCTCGTCGGCGGTCGGCTGATTCTCGACGCTCACGCCTAGATGCACGTTCGGGAGCGGCCATGCTTCCGAGCGAGTCGACCACGCCATCGCGTGAACTGCCGACCCTATATCGCGTACCGCGAAGCAAAAGTCAGCCATCATCTTCGCTGCGCGCGTCTGATCGCGCGCAAGAGCCTCACCGAGGCGGTCTTCGTTCCATTTGAACCAAGCGAGCATGCGATCTGGTCGCTTCGTCAAAATCTGGAACGTGTGCTGCGGACATGCCGACATCACCGCGAAAACCGCCCCAATCTCCTCATTGGTGAGCGAGTGATGGAAGAGGTCCGACATCGAGTTCACGAAAATCCGGCGAGGCTTCCGCCAGTGCAGTGGCGCATCGAGCATCGACGGGACGAGTCGCGCGACGCCGGTCCAATCGACCTTCCCGCGCCGAATCGTGGTCAGTCCCTCGTATGGCTTGCCAGGTCCCGAGAAGCGATGAGCTTGGCCCATTGCGTAGCAATTTAGGCAGCCGTCAGAAACGCGGCTACAGCCCCGAACCGCGTTCCAAGTCTCATCGGTCCACCCGATCTTCGTGCTCATTTCGCAAACTCCTCAAGCGCTTCGCGCACGAGTTGCCACTCCCAATTCCGATATGCCGATTCGACGTAAACCCGGAGCTTTCCGCGGTGCCGGTGGTGCTGGGTCTTGCAGTACAGATCGGCTGCCGCGCGCGTGAGAAACGGCTGAACGAACTCCCAACGGTACTGGTACCCGGTTCGGGTCCAATCGTCCTGGTCTCCATCGTCTTCGCCGCTGAAATCCTCCGCCTCGAAGCGCGCGAAACGCTCCGGGGCTTCTTTGCGGAATACCACCTCGCCCTCACTGTGGAACCATGCGACGTCCCCGCCGAAATCCGGATCATACCCGGACTCGAGCACCCGTTCCTGAACGAGAAAAATCGGGTCCGCGGTGTAAGCGTTATCTTCCTTGCCGATCAGTTTCGCGATCGGAGCGAGAGCCGCCGCGAGCGCGCGAGCCTTTGAGTCGTCAATGTCGTTTTCCATCGGTAGGCCGAGCAAAACACCTTAGGCGCCTGGCGATCAAGATAATTCGCTAGGCGCCTAGAATTGCCTGAGAACCAGGCTATTCGTCCAGCCGCTTCGCTGTCGTCGCAATCTCTGCCGCGAGCCGCTGTAGCTCTTTCAGCCCGAGCCGATCTAGCGATGAGCCAAGGCGAAACTCGTGTCCCTGTTCGCAGGTCACCACGGCACGCGACACGACAACGGCGTCCCGCCGCCCTTTCATGTCGGACACGAACTCGAGCTCTTGAATCCTGAAGCCAGTCAGGCAGATCGGACACACCCCGCGCGCGAGTTTCTCGCGAAACACTTGCGTCAGTTCATACACGTCGCGCTCGCTTTCTTCGCGGCGTCTGCCTCGAAAGCGCCGAGCGCCACGTGGTAACTCGTGAAGCACTTGCCGCGCATCCACTCGACGATCGCGCGATAGTCTCGCACGTCGCTGCAACCTGCCACCCGCTCCCACCACGCCGACTCTGGCATTTGGAAGAGCACGCGCCTGCAATGCGGGCAGCATGGGATCCCGTTCTCGAGCGTCGCCGCCTTGTCGGCAGAATCCCACCACGAGCACAGTGCGCCATAGGCGATCGTTGTCACGGATTGACCCTTTCGAAGTCTGCCGACCACACCACCAGACAGGAATAAGACGAGTTGGCGGAGACAATTCGAACCATGGTCCACTCGCCAATCCGCTTGCACTCGTACCCTTTCGAGTCGCTCCCTGTGTCGAAATTCGGCGCCGCGGACGGGTAGTTCCCGATCTGGGTCACCATGTATAATTTTTGGACGTTCGCGCTTTGCGCTGGATTGTCGGCTTTCATAGGATCATCCTTTCCGCTGCGCGGGCCCGAGCAGCGACGGGAGTATGCCTCCCGAGAGGTAGTTTTGACGCAGTGGCGTAGCGAATCTGTCGTGCACAGTGTCGCCTTGCGGTAGCAGCACGTCGGCCAAAAACTCGCGCTCGACCGTCGACATCCCGCTAGCCACGATCTCGAGCTTCGCCTTCACGAGCAGCAGTAGCCGGCGCCACGTTTCGCGCGCTGCCTGCTCCACGTCCTGTGGCTTTTTGCCGACCGGCGCGCTACTCATCGTGATTCGAACCACGTAGTCGGCGAGACGGAATTGCACCGAGCCGGTGTGGTTTTCGTCATCCTGAAACGTCGCGCGCTGTGTCGCGCCGTGCTTCGCGAGCAAGCGATCGAGCTCGGTCGCCGTCTTCGCTACGGGGACCTTAGTTCCGGTAGCGAACCGCTTAGGTTTCTTCTTTTGCATTCTTGCTCTCCGATTTCTGTGCAGTGATCCACGTGTTCCAGCGCTTGGCGGCGCCCTCTATCCCTTCCCGCTGCTCCGTGAGCTCATCCGCCCCGCGCTCATCGCCGGGGTTTCCGATCCCGCAAACTGTGCAGCGCACCATCGCACCATCGCCCCATCGCCGAACCGCCAACAGCGAAATCGGAGTTTGTCGAATGACGCGCCGCACAGACAGTCCACCAGTGTTTTCCGGGCCGCGTTGAAGAACGCATTCTGCGCCTCGATATCGTAGAAGTTCATTTTTTCCTAAATTGCTCGATCCGTTGCGTCACCGAGAACCGTGCGCCGCCAACAATGGCAAGCCCGAGCGCGTCTGTCGCGTGGTTCGTTTGCTTGCCGGGCTCCACTCGTGCCCGAAGGTAAGCCATGCGCGCGATATGCTCTTTGCTCGCGTTCGCCGGAAGCCCCAGCCCGGAGCGAAGCTCACTCGGCTCAAGCTCGACCACTGGGATCCGTCGCGACGCCGCGAAGGCTCGCGCGACGCCCTCGCCCACTCGCGCGAGCGCGGCGTTACCGTTCGTCTGCCTGTCCCCTTGCTTCACAGCGTGCGTCCGCGCCTGCGCTTCGATCGCCATAGCGTCGAAGTCACCCGCTATCGCTTGCAGTCCATGCCACAGCAACACGACGCGGTGTTGCGTTGTGTGCTCAGCGGACGTTACGATCGTTCCCAGTCGGAAGATCCCAATCGATCCGGGAGCCCACGCGATCGTCGCATAGCCGAGGCTCGCGAACCCGGGGTCAATTCCGAGAATGATCATCGGATCAGTTCCGTTGCGCCGAGCCGCTTGCGCGTGAGCTCGACAGCCTTCGCGCTGGTGTCCGTTCCAGCGAAGCGCCTGGCGAGTGACAACGCGGCGTCACCGACACTTCCTGAACCCATGAACGGGTCGATCACGAGATCGCCGATCGCCGAGCTCTGACCGACCAGCACGCTCGACACGGCGGCTGGCTTTTCGGTGGGGTATGAGTTCCGCACGCGCGGCACTTCGATCACGTCCGCGATCCCGAGGTCATTGAGGCGCCGCTTCCCCTTCTCGAAGAAGAGAATGAACTCGCACCGCGCGCGGTAGTGATACCCAAGGCCGATCGTTTTCTTGTCCCAGACGATCGGTTTCCAGAACCGGAATCCCGCGGCCTCGGCCATCGGCTTCGCCACAAACATCGTCTCTTGATCGCAAAACATGTAGAAGTGAGAGTTCTTCGCGAGCACGCGAAAAATCTCAGCGAACAGCCCAGGGAAACGGCTGTTCGGGAAGATTTCGAACCAGTGCTTGAGCCGAGTTGTCGTCCCCACGGCGCGGTGCTTCTCAAGCGACTCGTAGGGTGGATCTGTCACCACCAGATCCACCGTGCCGTCACCGATCGTGCGCAGCCACTCGACAGCGTCGAGTTGCGCGAGTCGCTCGAACGGCTTGTGATTGAATAGACCCGACTGTTGATTCACTTTGCTACCTCTTCCCAATCCGCGAGAAGCTCCGCCGCCAACTGCGACTTACGCACGAACTCACGCCAGCAAGTGCCGACGATCCCAGTCCCCGGAAAGCGGTCGACCAGGGTGTCACCGTGCGAAGCCCCGAGCATCGCAAATACCCACATGCACCACGCCGCGGGCTTGCGACCCATGAGCTTTTTTCCGGCGGCTCGCGACGGCGGCGCCACGAGATAGTCTCGGACACCAGGGCGACGCAGCCGCGCCGGCTTCACGATCAGCACCTCCCACGCATTGTGCGGCCCGCGCGTGCGGGTCGACACGCCGATCGGCTTCACCCACGAGCAGATCCGAGCCTCGGGCGGAGTGAGCGGGATGAGCTCTCGCAGGTTCCGCGGCGCTGTCGCCAGGGCCCACCCGTCAAAGTCCGCCTCAAGCGAGCGAATGAGCTCGGCGTGGTCAACCTCGCCGGCGTAGGTCTCCTCGCGTCCGTAGTACTTCCGCGCGAGCCCGGGGAATGGCGGGTCCGCCACGCAAAGGCGTTTCGGGGCCGGGTCGGGGTTCACGTCCTCGGCGTTCAGCTCGGCCAGTCTCCGCGCCCGCCAGGCCGTTTGCCGGCAACGCGTCGAGCACCACAGCGCCTGGGTCGGCCGGAGCTCAACGGTGCCGCACCACGCGCACCGTCGCGCCGGTACCGGAGCGACGGCTCCGGTCACGTTCCCACCCTCCGGCGCGGTTCCGGGTCTCTCGCGCTTGGCGTGGCGCCATCTCGCCCGCTGGCGGCTGGGATGCCAGGTTGCATGTGACCGGATTGGGGCCTGCCCGGTGCTGCGCGCAAATCGGAGTCGTGCCCCTGGGATTTCTGCCGACTGTCCCGGTCTACGTCTACCCGACGCCGGGGGTGGGAACCTGGCCGGGGCCGTCGCGTGGAGGCCTGCGGCGACACCGTCACCGACGTCGCCGGGCGACGTCCGCTCGAGTGGGGAGCGACGGCGACCTGGCCGTCGCTCCGAGCTCGGAGCGACGGGGTCAACCTGCCCCCCGGGACTTGGAAGCAGGCAAAGGTCGAACCGGTTCGCTCAGCCATACGTAAACTCAGCCACAGCGCCTCGCTTCCCGCGTGCGTCGCTCGAGCTCGTCGAGCTCCTCCGCCGTCATGTCGAGCAAGCTCTTTGCCAGCCGCTCGCCGAACTTGCGCCGACGCTTCGCCGGCGCGGAGTCGCGTTCTACGCGCTCCGCTGCGCGCCGTTCTCGGTTCTCGCGAGCCGCCCGCGCGGCGCGCACCTGTTGGCTCTCAGTAGCCATGCGCCTTGGCCTCCCGCTGCAGAAACCGATAGATCGTCGCGCGTCCGATCCTGAGCACCTTCGCCGCCTTGATCACACTCCGCTCGCATTTCAGGAGGGCCCAGCGAATATGCTCGCCTTCGATCACACTCAACGGCGCTGGCTCCGTGTATCTCGCAACTAGCGGCACGCACTTGTCGCAAACGGGCCGCCGGATCAGCTGGCCGTTATGGTACGTGCCGAGCCGAAAAACTGAGTGGAAAGCCGTCGGCAGCTTGCCGCAAAACGTGCACGGTCGACTAAAAGCCGCCCCGGGGTCGAGCGTCACTTTCGCAGCGGCCGCATCCAACGCCGCGGCGAGCTCGGTGATTGCATCATCGTCGTTCACGGCTCGCACTCCCATGTGCAGGTCTCAGCCAGCTCGCGGAGAGCGCGCGCCACTGCGTTGCGCGCGGCTGCCGCGCTTCGAAACTTTCCGGCTGACTTGAGCATGCCCGACCGGGGAAAGTTCGATCCGGTAGTCCCACTCTCGCTGGCACAGGTCCCACAGGATTTTCCTCTGCTCGGTTGCCTTGGCGTCGGCATCGCGCACTAGCGCCGCCGCCGCGCCGAGCTCCGAGCACTGCACAGCGGTCGTCGCGCCGTCCTCGACACCAGGCAGCGCCGCCTCGAGCCGGAAGGCAAGATAGCCTTTCTCGCGTTGCTCCGCGGCGCGCTCTGGGCCGGGAGGCGCCGCCGATACGTAGACCCGATCGTCGACAGCGCGATCGGCGTGATGGAAAACAAACAATTCAATCCGCTTCATTTCGTGGTTACTCCTGAGAAAAGGCCGAGCTGGCGCAGCAATGGATCTAGTCGCTCGTTCGCCATTCGGATCGCGACCGGGCTAGAATCGATGCTCACACAGCCGCGATCACGCTTCACGCACACGGCGGGCATCGTGCCGCCGCCGCAATACGGATCGAGCACGCTATCTCCAGGATTCGTGAGGGCGTCGACGAGGCGAGCGAGCAGCGCTTCCGGTTTCTGAGTTGGGTAACCAGTGCGCTCGGGGTCGCTCGGTGCAATCACGCCTATTTCCCACACGTCGGAGAGCGGGGCGCCGAGGCTTGGCTCGGCAGTGCGGATCGAACGCACGCGATGAGCCTTGCCGTCGCCCCCAGTCGAGAGTTTCGCTTTCTGCTTCTGTTGCATGAAAACGCCTTGTGTCTTCAGAGAAAGAGGCTCGTAGAGCTGGTTGAAACGGCACTCGACGTTCGGATCGCGCACGTACCGCAGCAAGATATCGTGCATGCGCTGGAAGTTGCGGCACTGAGCCGGCCAGCGCCGGTACCGCCAAACGATCTCGCTCGCGAAGCACGCGCGACCGAAAACCTTGTCGCAAAGCAGCTTCGCCTCGTGCACCGCCGAGCAATCCAGGTGCAGCACCAGCGATCCCTCGTCGATCAGGAGGTCTCTCGCGAGCGAGATCCGATGCTCTAGCTCGCCGAGAAATGTCTCGAGGCTCACCCATTTGTCGCTGAAGGCGAATTCACCCGACCTCGTCTCGTAGTCACGCTGCGAGGCGAATGGCGGGTCGAGATAGGCCAGCGCGAAACGCTCGCCGCCGGCGTAGAGCGCCTCCATTACGCCCTCGTTCTCGCCCTCGATGATCCGAACCTCGGTCACTTCCGGACGCCCCAGTTGCGTCGCCGATTGTAGCCCTTGGACACGTCGAAACGCTCGAGCTCGTCAGCCAAGGCCCGCGCCAGCACCTGATCGCGTCGCTCGCGCGCGCTGTTCAGGCGCCGCAGCAGGTCAAGGGCTCGGTATGTCGTCCGACGGTGGTTCACTGGGTTCGCCTCTCGCTAGGCGCCCAAGCCTCTCCGATTCGGCGCCTAAACGCAAGAGTTCTCTTGCGAGCTCGGCGGCCTGCTCCGGGGACAGGCAGAGCTCGACGTCGGGCAGCAGCAAAATCACCGCTCCCATCGTGACCGAGAGGGCGAGCGGCAACCGCTCCGGATCCAGAGCGCGGCGCCGCTCGACCCGGTAGGCGTTGAGCATGATCACGTTACTCACGGTACGACGTCGCTCCCCGTCTCCCACGTCGTCGGGAGGCCCCGATACAGCGCCAGGGCGTCGTCTCGGTCGATGTTCGAAATGTAGGAGATCCGCTCGCCAGCGGCTCCGATAAACAGCGCCATACCGATGCTCCCCGGGAGGCTGAGACTTTGCGCGATAGCGACTAGTTCATCGTTTTCGAACATACGCCCGGTCGTCGGCTCCGGCCGCTCGCAGACACCATCCCAGCAATCAACCACCTCGCGGAGCAGTGCGATTCGCTCCGGCTTGGCAAGCGTCGAGTTCCACGCGACATAGCCATAATCGCTATAATCCGCCAGGATCAGCGTCACCGGGCAGTCCGCTAACGGGCCATCGACGAGTTGCGGAAACGCCCGCGCGCACGCGGACTCAACCATCAAGCGAAGCTGCATTTCGACAGTGTCAGTCATGTTGCACCGGTGGTGGTGGTAGCCCGATTGCGCGAGCGGTCTTGGTCGCATGGTGGATCAACATTGGCCAAGCGTCCTCGGGCACAGCGCAGCGGAGCCGACGACCGGCCTGGCAGTTGCACGGGGGAACGAATGGCGGATCAAGAATTCCGAGAGCAACCCCGGAGCCAGCACAGAACAGGCACCCGCCACGACGTGACAGGCTCTGAGTTAGCGCGTCGTCGGTGCTCTCCTGTGGCGGAGCGGGAGGAGGAACTCGACGGCGCTTCACGTGGCGCGTTTCTCCCACGCGCTAACCGCGCGGGCGATCGTTGCGCGGCGCGGCCCTACGGAGTGACAACCCGAGCACTTCACGCGAAAGCACAGGTCCTCGCGAGTCTTTCCCCGGAATATGACCTTGCGCCGCCACAGATCGACGGTTTTGATCGGAGGCTTTCCGCAAAACGGGCAGCGAGTGCGCGGCGTGGCCGTCATGTGCGAGGTATCCCCTTGCTCGGCGGCAAAGCGATGGCGCAAAGCTCGGCAAGTAGCTCTTGCTCTCGGTTTCGCTCGACGAAACATGCCGAGCATTGGTCTCGGTCTCTGCAACCGTGGTGGCATCCGCGGTACTGCGGACCGCGTTCGGTCGCGAGAGATGTATCGACTGCGATTTGCGTGATCACTGTGTTCGCGAGCAGCGCTGCCTCGGCCGGGCGATTGTTCTCCAGAAAGTAAGCGGCCAGTCGCAACCGCTGCGCCGCTGGAACTGGCGGAGCCACAGAGCGCAGCGCGTCTCGCTGCGCTCTGGCGCGCACTGATCGAAGTTGAAGTTGCGGCGATAGCTCCTCATCCCAGCGGCGTATCTGCTCGAGTCCCGACTGAATGCCGCCGCCGTTCACGGTGCTAAAGCCGTGCCACAGCACGCCAAGACACGCTCTAACGGTGTCTGCGTCGAGCCCCAGCTCTGCCGCACTCGCGTGCAGTTTTTCATCCATCGGATTCGCTCCCTTCCTTCGGTGGCTCGATGCCAGGGCGCATCGAATTGGAAACGCCAGATAGCTGGCGATGCCAGTTGAACAGCGCGGCGGCTGTTGAGATCGTGTGGTGAAGCGCCTTCTCGGTATCGCCGAGCATGGCCGCGCGCAGCGCCTTACCGCCGAGGTAGCCGATCAGCCAGAACCAATCCTCCGGCCCTTTCCCGGCGTCATGTGCGGCCCTCCAGCGCGCGACCTGATGGGCCGCCTCGCGCCTCACTCCGTCGAGAAAGTTCGCGGTAAGCGGCGAGTAAATGATCCCGCGGAGCTCCGCGAGTTCTCGTCGGAGAGCTTTTGCCTTCCGCGTCGCCTTTCGATGCTCCTCGCCGAGTTCAATGATGTACGTGGTCAAGAGCTTGCTGTTAGTGACCCCGTTCCAGCCGGATTCCTCAGCCGCGCGCACGATGTCGGCAAGCTTGGCGCTCAGGTGATTCGCCTCGCTCGCCGCGTTCGCCAGCCGTGCGTAGCCGATCTCATTTGGGTCGGTGTTGCGGATCTCCTCTTCCGGGATGAGATGCGCGCTACTCATTTGCGCGGCCTCACTCTCGCCCCGTCGATAAGCCCGAGCACCATCGCAGGCGCCAGCACCATGGCCAGACCCATGCCGGGCGGCGAGTAGCTCACCTGTTCCGCGCGGGCTATCGCCTCGTCTCCCGAGATCATCGCCGGGGCGGATGGAACGGGCGCCGGCTTCCGCGCCGGCTTCGGAAGTGCGCGCCGCGCGCGCTTCGACAAGCTACCCACGGGCCGCCTCCTTTGCCACGAACGGGAACGCGCGCTTGAGGATGTCGTGAGCCTTGTCCAGGTCGAACCGGTTGTCAGTTCTCACCCCGCTCTCGATGTCGATCCAAAAATCTCCATCGAACATCGGCGCGCAGAGCCCAGCGAGAACGTGCTCCACGTTCTCCGGGTTGATGCCACCAGCGTAACCCGTGCGGATCGCGCTGCAGAATCCCCACTCACGATCATCGCTCCCGGTTCCCCCGGACTTGTCGAGTAGCATGCTCACGTTTTGGTGAGCGAGGCGCAGCCCTATGGCGCGCTGCGCTGCCGCTTGGCTCGACACCTGGCAAATGAACTCCGTTAACGGATTCGCCGCCACGACGTGCCCTAGTCGCGAAATGTCGGTGTGCTGACTGAAGCCGTTCAGCTGAACGCGGGCCCCTAGCGGAATGTCGATGACTCTAGGAAGATCTCCGTCGAGCACGTCGCGTGCGTAGCTCCCGCACAAGTGAAACGATAGCTTGCACACGGTGCCGGCGCGGCGATGCCGCATATCCCAAACCCAACCATCCGACGGGTAGCGCGGATCCCCCGCGCGGCCCACGGAACGCAAAATGCCAAACTCGAGAAACGGGAACTCGTTCGAGAGCTCGAGCATGTCCGAGAACTCAACCGCGTCATCGACGCCCGTCAGTGTCACGCCTGTCAGTCTCATTTCTTCCTCAGATTTAGTAGGATGATCAGCCCGTAGCCCGTCGCTTCTAGCCTCTCGATGTCGTAGCGCCCATTGATTCCAAGCGCGCAATCGGTGATCTCAAACGTTCCGCCCACGTGAATGTCGGCGCTAGGCGCCAGAGCACCGGACGACCGAGCGCGATGCCGCTTCGGGATGCGCTTCACAGCTGCCCGCATGCCGTTCGAAAATCCGGAAGCGGGTCCCGGTCAAGCGAGCAAAACATGTGGAGGCAATTCGGGTGTAAATTGAAGTACTCCGCGTCGGGCGGTAGCACTATCAGCGCCTTCCGCTTCGGACCCAGGAACACGTCCTTGACGCGCTTCCCGTCCTCCCAGGAGGGGATGCGATCCACTCGGCTGTAGCTCAGGTGTGCCCATAGCTCGCCGTCGACGATCTCGGTCGCTAGAATCACCGTGATTCCGTCCTCGCTCACCCACTTCGCGGCGTTGACGAATCGTTCGGTGAGGCGCCATCCGATCGCGATCACGCGCGGGATGAGCGCTTCCGCTCCCGCGATGAGTCGCGTTTGGTCGCTCGGGCTCGCCGTCTCTGGGTCGATGCGAGTCAACTGAGTGTCACTTTCCCAAGTCGGCGCAACGCATCGCTAGCCATCCTAGCCTTGGCGCGATTGTCCTTCGCGAGCTCCTCGAGCGCAGCGGCGAAGTCATCGAAAAAACGCGCCGCGTCTTCGTTCGGAACCTCGAATTGACCCGGCATCATGTGCGCGACGAGATGCCCAGCCACTACGCGCTGCAGCACGATCGCGCCCGTCGATGCGAGCGCTTCGAGGAGTCCGGGACGCGCCGCGATCAATTCTTCGCGCGACATAGTGGTCATGTCGATGTGCATTTGCTTCGGCGCGTCAGTGTCGTCAGTCACGGCAGCTCAACTCCCATTTCGATCATTGCCTTGGCGTAGCCGCGGGCCTCGGCGGCTCGCAGCGCATTGGCCCCGAAGTCCTGAAACCTCATTCCTAAGCTCAAGTCCGCTCCAAGCTGGTTTGCGATAAACATCACCGATGTTTGCTGCGTTTTGCTTGTCGCGCTGGTCGCGAAGCCCGTAGGTCGTCACGTGCATCACGTTGATCGTCTCGTCGTATGAGACAATCACCACGTGTGTTTTCTGGTACCGTTCCGCGATCCGCTTCGCGTCGTCGACCGGCACCGGCTGATAGTTCCCTTCTTTCACGACTCATTTGCCTTTCGATCTGCGCGCGCGGCGAGTGTCTCGAGATAGGTAGCGAGCTCGCCTTCCATGTCGGCGGCGAGGCGAAGTGCCTCTATTCTTGAGCGCGGTGGCTTCAACCACGTCACGTTCGGATCTTCGAACGTGCGAATTTCCGCGAGCAGCGCGCCCCGCTGCAGCCTGGCCCTTTGAGCAGCCAGGCGGTAGCGGCGCGCGATCACTCTCAGATCCAAGCTACCTCAGCCCTCGGGGGTGCCGAATAGCAGTGGTAGCGCCGTGTCCTGTTGCGCGCGGCTTGCGGCCTCGCGAATCGCTGCGTCGAGATTCTCCACGCGACGATAGAGGCTCATCTTCCACGTGACCTTGCCCTCTGCCACGCGATAGCGCAGCCGAATCCCGAGCAAGTGGAGCGCGCCGAGCTCGAAGACAGGAATCGAAATGCAGAAAGCTCCCGGTACCTTCAAGGACTTCCCTTGTGAGTCGGTGTGCTCGGTCTGGAAGAAAAGCTGACTCTCCCCGCTCTGCAGATTCTGTTGGCTCTTGAGTTGCGCATTCACGTTCACGGACAGTCCGCGCGAAAGCTGAATCACCATCGACGGACTCGCGAACGTGGTGTCAATCTGCGCGGCGTACGCGCGGAGCTTTGCACCGAGAGACGTTCCTGTCTCGCTCTCATCCGGTAGAAGGGCGAGCGCCGCCGCCTGGTCTTCGATGAACTCGGCGAATTGGCGTTGTTCGAGATCGACACCATCGACCGTACACCACTTTTTCCATTCGTCCGAGAGAGGAAAAGCGTAGCGCGCGCGGTGCCCACCGAACCGCGGCAACGAATCGGCGCCGGCGCGGTGGTAGTCCAGCACAGCAACCAACACCGGCGCCTCTTGCTTCGGATCCGTGAAGAGCACCGAATCCGCATCTTTGAAGCGGTTCACGTGCGCGACGAAACTCGGCAGGTCGCGCAAGATGGCCACCCCGGTGCGCCGCTCCGGGTGCGTCGAGCACTCAGCCAAGAGCTTCCGGACGGACTGCAGCTGGACGCCGGCATTCCCCGTTGAAAAGGCGACTAATTGCGTCGAGAGTTCCTCGCCGCCGATCGTCCCCTTGATGTCCAAGATCTTCGTGTCAGCCACGCGGCTTGACACGAACTCGATGATTGCCTGAGCGTCTCGCATGCTGTCCATTTCATATCTCCTTTACTTCTCGGCGGTCTTCGATCTCGACCGTGCCGCCGTCTTTGGTCACTTCGCGGAATAGCTTTTGCTGTCGCGGTGGCTCGAAGACTACGTTCCCCTGTGGGTTGAGCCACATGGTTGATTTCTGGCTCGTAGGCTCTGGCTCTTTCACGCTAACATTGTGTCGGATATCAAGCTCACCGTTGGTTTGCACCTCGCAGGCGATCTTGATCGTCATTGCGCCCTTGGCTCGGCCACCAGCCATCGCGGCCTCAGCCCGAAGCAATTTCATGAGCTTGTACAGCTTCTCCGACGCCACGCGCTCAAGGTCGCCGTCGGCAACCTGTGTGAAAAACACCGCGAACGACCGCGGTGCCTCTGGTGTTGGATCATTCTTTCTATCGTTCGCCATGTTCCTCACTTTCGTCGACCGTGTATTGCCGGAGCAGGACACGGCTTTCCTTCGGACCCTTCCAGAATGGTTGGATCCAGATCTCTTTCCGCTGGCTGAGCTTCGGCCCGTGCGCTTGGTTCCGCCAATGACCACGGACCAAAAACTGCACAGTCGGAGCGCCTCCCCCGCCTCGCCCGGAGAGCGCCCCACGAAGATGATCGCGCAGGTCGATGCTCACCGGCGCCGACAACAGGAACCGCGCCTGAACCAGATCCGGAGCGCCGTCGCGTGCGCTCTTTCCGTGACCCGAGCTCGAGCTCTCTCGACGCGACTCCTTTCGGAAGTCGTCGGGGTTCGATAGGGCGAGGCACGCCCCTCGGATCAGGTTCGAAAGCAACTGATTCGCCGTGGTGTCGAGCGCCTTGTCTCGGTCCGCGTAGGCGTGAGCTGTGCCGTCGCGCATCAAGAGGAAAGCAGGCTCCGCGCCGACGCACCACACACGCGCGAGCGCGCCTAGCGTGTCGTCCGGAACGACCAGGCTCCACGCGAGCCACGGCGCGCGAACCGTCATGTCAGCCGGGACGTCGGTCAGGCAGAGCGCAGCGGCGAGCTTGTGGCCAACCTCGAGACGCGCGAAAGCCGCGTCAGCCCACGAGCACGTGAATGCCGACGCATGCCCATGGACGCCGTCCTCGAACAGTCGCCAAAATTCAGCCGTGTCGTTCATGATCCGGCGAACCGCCGGGCATCGGGCGCTCACCATCTCGTGAGCGCCGATCTGATCGGCCTCGCTCATCTCCGGATGTGCGTGCTGGATCAGCAGACGACCGACGACCAGCATCAAGCGAGCCGCATTCATCGCGACCACTTCGAGGTTTGCGGCCGTGCGGGGCCTTCCGGGCGGCGCCTGCCACTCGCGTGCCGCAGCGAGCAGCCCGGGCTCGATGAGGTCGGCGAGTCGCCCGCAATTCGTCGCCGGGTTGGCGCGTAGCGCGTCGGCTGCCGCCTCGATGTCGGCGATCGTGCCTCGGACGTGCCTCTCCATCACATCCGCGCATTGCCGCGTCGAGAGCCCACGGAGCGCCCGCTCTAGAGCCTTCGACGGCATTCGGTATGGGGTGTCACCGTTCCGGTATGCCGCGGCGCCGTAGGAGCGGAACAGATTCGGCAGGTTCGAAAGTGCGCCGTGCCCCCTCCCTTCGATCGATAGCATCGCAGCGGCGGCCGGTAGGCTCGCGCGAATCATGTGAAGGCGCCCTGAACACGGCTTGCAATCCGTGTTTCCCAAATCAATTGGCAGCCGTCAGGGCCGGCGGCTGTTGCGAGTGGCTGTCGACTTGCTGTCCACTCGCGGTCTTGTGTTGCTCGCGCGATTCCGTGTTTAGGGGAAGGGTCGGGAGCAGGATTCGAACCTGCGACCTTCGGGTTATGAGCCCGACGGGGTACCACTCCCCCATCCCGACGAAATGAAGTCATTTGGCTTTTTCGGAGCCTAGCGCATTTTGAAGGCGAACCCAAAATCATTCGCCGCCACCTCGGAGGATGTCCGTAGGGTCCTCCGTCCGCCTCAAATAGTCGGCAACCTGATCCGTCAGGCGCGCGAGGCGCGTCAGTCCAGGCGTCACCGCTCTGTCTTCGCGAACGTACTTCACCATTTTTCGCAAGAGCTGGCGGCCCTCGCGCACGCGCCCGCGAAGCCGCTCGGTCTCGTCGCACCCGCACGGTTCGGATCGGTCGCTCATGGCGATAACCGGCGGTAGGAAATGACCCAAACCCACGGGTTGTCAGCCCACGCGCAGCCCGGGCGCTTGCCGTTGATGGTGTCCCAGAGCCACAGAAACGCCTGGCGATGCGTTATCGGATGCAGAGTTGCTGGCTCACCGTTGAGCTTCCCGGGCTGCGGAGCGGTCGTGACACCTTCCGCCTTCGCGTCCTCCTCGGTGATATCCTGCAGCCGCTCGAGGCGCACATTCGTGATCTCGAATGTGTCGCGCGAGGCCCAGCGAGGTAGGTAGATGCTCGGTCGCCACCTCACTAGCCCCCGCTGGATCGCGTCGTCGTAATCAGCGCAGAAGTGTGGCCCCTTCTCGTGGGTACGCTTGCTCGGCACGTACGCCCAATCTGCGGCAAACAGCGTCCCCGATGAGCTGCCTGCATAGGCGGAACACCACGTCTCGCGGGCCCAGAGTCGATCACCCACCACGCCGTAAGGGCAGCGGAATTGGACTGCTACACCGACTCCTGAGGCAATCATAACCCAGTTCCAAAGACCATCAGGCGTCTGGTACGGTCTTACGCCCACTCCAGGTTGCGCCTTGACCACCCGCCGCGTCTGATTTTTCTTCCCCTCGCGGGTCTTGAGAATCATCGCCCCGGAGAAAATGATCGGTCGCTCGCGCCTCTCGCTCATGGCTTCGCCCTCTGACAAATGCAGAGCGCCGCGCCGTTGAACACCGTGAGCTCGGCGCCCACGCGGCACGGTTCGCCAGGGATGGCCACGACATCCGCGCAGGGCTTCGCCTTCGCGCGGTCCGCAAGTAGTACTGCGAGCACGAGCGAAGCCACAATTATGACCAAAAAAACCACGAGAAGTTCTTTCATGGTCGCCACCTCAGCCGCTGAAAGCGCGCCGTGTCGTCGACCAGCGGCTCGCGACTCGACCACCAGCGTCGACGGCGGGGCCTCACCGCTGCCGCGACCAAGGCAATCGAGATCGCAAGCGCGAATCCGATGAGCGTCACGACCGCCCCCGCGACAATGCCTCGAGCTCACGCCGACGAGCGAGCACCCGCCGAGTCAGATTCGGAACCGGGAGAGCGCGCCAACCTGTGCGCGTGCGCACGTGTCCGCACGTGCTGTGCCGCTTGGCGTCGAAGCCCTGATAGCCCTGCAGGTAGTAGCGAGCCTCACCGGTGCCCACGTGATAGAGGCAGTAGGCGCGCCAGCCACGGAACGCGACGGCCGTCCAAGTGAGGTTATAACGCCAGTTCTCGAGCCGAGCTCGCACGCGCGCGCAGGGCTCAAACTCCGCCGGCGAGAACGGTTCGGGCGGCGTGCACTCTGGGAAGTGCTCGAGCAGCACCTGCCCCAAGCCCACGGCCCAGGTGTCCGCGTTGAACGCGCGCGGGTTCCACCGGGACTCGTGCTCGACCAGTGCGACCAGCGTGAGCGGATCGAAATCGAGCCGCTCGGCGAGCGCTTGGACGTGCGCCGCCGCCTCGCGCTTCGGCGCGAAGCCCGGAGCGGCGACCGTGAGCGCGTGCAGGATGACGGCGAGCGCGCGCATCATAGGAGCAGGCCGAGCAGCGCCGCCACGCTGGCGTGATGGGGCCCAACGTGGAATTCACTACAATCGCACTTCACGCAACCCACGAACGGCATGTGGTAGGCCACCGAGTGGCCGCACCGAGAACAATCACCAAACATCGCTCACTCCTCCTTTATTTGAGTCACTGAACTCGTGTCTCCGCCGAAGCGCGGAGCCGCCTTGAGCGCACGCTTCGCTCGCTCGGTCTCGTCCAGCGCCTTGACCACCTCGAACTCAGTCGCGACTTTCGCAACGTCCTCGGTCGCCACGATCGTGCCGGTGAAATTTAGGCGCCCATCGACGCGCTCGACGCGAAACCCCGCGGTGCGCTTCACCGCAGCCGCGGCGGTCGAGATCAGCCCGTAGCCAATCACCACCACGAGCAAGAGCCCGAGCAGGCACGTAACAACAATCCCGAGAACGACTTCCATGAGAGAGCTCCTGAGGCCTGTCATCGTCGCCCGCACTCAGTAGGCGGACGGCTCCAACGGCGCAAACGATCAGCAAGAAAATCAACGTGATGGCCCACAGCGCAGCACGGCCGCGCAGCGGCTCACCGAGCGCGCGAAGCACTCGAGCAAGCCCAGCCCGCAGCAAGGCGCCGAGCACGGCCGCAACAAGAAACCCAATCGCAAACCACTCGGAAAATCCGCGAGCGACGCTCACGGCGGCACTCGTCCCCACGCAAGTTGCGGGATTTTGAGATGCTTTTGCAGCCAAATGCGCGCGTCTGTGCCGGGCTTCGAATCGCCCTTGAGCCACCGGCACACGGTCGACTCGGCTGCCCCCATCCGTTGGGCGAGTTTTTTCTGGTCTCCGCGCTTCGGGCAAACGCGCGCAAGCACGACGGAACCAGCATTAGGGCCGCTACTGTCTGAATTGGCTACCACAGCGGCGGAGAATGATTGCACGCGCGCAAGTTGTCAAGGGGCGATAACCGCCGCCCTAAAATAGTTCTCGCCGGGGCTTGCAAAGTTGCACGCATGCAATTAGGCTCCGAGCAGATGGACGCTCTCCCGCAAACATTCTCGCGTTGGAGCGACGCTCATGCTCGGGCGTGGGTGCTCGCTGGCCCAGGCGCGTTCCCGATAGAGGGGAT
The DNA here is from genome assembly GCA_019695485.1 of Sorangium sp. Classification (GTDB taxonomy): domain Bacteria; phylum Myxococcota_A; class Polyangia; order Polyangiales; family Polyangiaceae; genus PMG-095. Next base: position 519 of record JAEUAF010000098.1, on the reverse strand, counting down.
CATCTGCGGACCGGGTGGTTTTTTCCAAGTGCGCTTGGCTGAATATTTCATAGTCGAGCGCGTGAAACCCGGGGTCGTTCTCGGAATGCTGCGCGCAAGGCGCGTCGCGGCGTTCCGGTTCGATGTGCGCGGCATTCATGAGCGGGCCGCCGTGGCTCGCGACATACTCGAGGGAGAGGGTACCCATGGATCACAATAAATTGATTGCGTCGGCGGTCGGGTTGACGGTGCTTGTCGTGCTCGCCGGTTTCGCGCTCTGGCGCGCGGTCAAAAACCGTTCGCTACCGTTTGCGTACAGGTGCCCGACGAGCGGCTGCGCTGGACTCGTCCGGCGCGAACACGAGATTTGCGGCGAGTGCGTCGAGGACGAGTTGAGGATCTGGTGATGAACGTGGCAAATCAGCCGCTCGCCCCCCGGCGAGCTCTCACGTCCGACTCGGGCGAGCGGTACTCGGTCGCCTACGGCTACTGCTCGGAGTCGGTCGAGATTTTCGACAGCTTTGCCGAGGCGCTCTCCCG